>CAMXNV010000066.1 GCA_947245315.1 uncultured Oscillibacter sp.
TGGTGTTGTCGGAGTGCTGGGAGATCATGACGCAGCCCATGTCCGCCAGGGCGGAGGCGGCGTTGGCCTCTTCCGTGGCGTCGGACCAGGAGCCCACGAACTGGACCTTCATGGTGACGCTGGGGCAGACGCTCCGGGCGCCCAGGAAGTAAGAGGTGAAGCCGGAGATGACCTCGGCGAAGGAGAAGGCGCCCACGTAGCCGATGACGGCCTCTTTCTCGGAGATCTCGCCGTCGTCGATCATCTGCTGGAGCTTCATGCCCGCCACCACACCGGCCAGATACCGGCCCTCGTAGATGTTGGCGAAGGCGTTGTGGGTATTTTCTAGATCATCGCCCCAGGAGGCCTGGTTGGTGCAGGCGATGAACTCGATCTCCGGATAGTCCGGGGCCACCTTCAGCATGAAGGGCTCGAAGCCGAAGGAGTTGTTGATAATCAGGTCGCATCCGTCGTCCGCCAGTTCAATATTGGCGTCCTCACATCCGGAGTTCTCTCCGATGTTCCACTTGACCACCCAGTCCACGTTGATTCCCTTGGCGGTCAGGGCCTCGGTGGCGGCCTCCTTGCCCCGGATGAAGTTGTAGGTATAGCCCTGGTCGTTCTCGTCTCCGATGCAGATCAGGCCCACCTTCACGGTCTTGGCCTCCTCCTGGTCTTCGGAACCGGCGTCGGAGGGCTGGCTGTCCGCGGGCTGCTGGGTCCCGGCGGGCTTGGACTCGTCCGCGGGCTTGCTGTCCCCGCTCTCGCCGCCTCCGCAGGCGGCCAGGCTTAGAACCATCATCATGGACAGCAGTAATGCAAGAAACTTCTTCATAATGGTTTTCCTCCTTAATAAAAATCTGTATGGAAGGGAAAGGGAAGGGACGTCCTTCCCGGCTTCCTTAATTATACAGGAACCGGCCGGAAAATTCAATGCGCTTTTTCATCTTTTTGGAAAGAAAGCAGTAAAATCGCCGGGGAGTTTCCCATTTTCTACAAATTCCCGAAAAGAGGGCTCTTTTGAGGAGCTTGCGGGGTATCTCCCTGATTTGGGAGCGTCCAGATCGGAGATTGCTCTGTAGGGGGCGGGCTCTGCCCCGCCCCGTCTCCCGGAGGCGCGGCAGTCCCGGAGGAACGGGAGAGGACGGCCCCCGCAGGGAGGACGCCGCCCCTCCATCGATGGAAAGCCGGGCCCCAAAAATGCTCCCGCCGGAAACTTCCTCTCGACCTTTTCCGCAGCCTGTGCTATCATAGGGACAGCGTCATTGCAGGAGGTATTCCATCCATGAGCCGATTTCTTCAACTGGCGGACCTGTGCCGGGGGCACGCCGTCTACATCCAGACCCACAACTTTCCGGACCCCGACGCCATCGCCTCGGCCTTCGGCCTCCAGGGGCTGCTGGCCCACTGCGGGATTCCCTCCACGCTGTGCTACGAGGGCCGGATCGACAAGCTGAGCGCCTCCAAAATGCTGGACGCCTTCCACATTCAAATGATCCCCTACGAGGCCCTCCGGGGAACCATGCGGCCCGAGGATTACATCATCTGCGTAGATGCCCAGAAGCTCAGCGGGAACATCACGGACTTCATCGGGGACGAGGTGGCCTGCATCGACCACCACCCCGTCTTCGCGCCCATAGAATACCGATACCGGGACATCCGGCAGACCGGGGCCTGCGCCACCATCATCGCGGGCTACTACCGGGACCTGGGCCTCACGCCCAGCCTGGACACGGCCACCGCCCTGCTCCACGGGCTGAAAATGGACACGCTGCAATTCACCCGGGGCGTAACCGAGGCGGACATCAAGATGTTCCAGTACCTCTTCCGCTTATGCGACCAGGAGAAGCTGGCCCGGCTGGAGCGGAACAACATGGAATTTGCAGACCTCAAGGCCTACGGGGCCGCCATCTCCAGCATTGAAATCTACGACGCCACCGGCTTTTCCTACGTGCCCTTTTCCTGCCCGGACGCGCTGATCGCCATCCTGGCGGACTTCATCCTGTCGCTGGAGGAGGTGGACGTGGCCATCGTCTTCTCCCTCCGGGAGGACGGCATGAAGTTCTCCGTCCGCTCCGAGCTCCCCTCCGTCCACGCCGGACGCCTGATCCGGGAGGCCCTCCGGGACACCGGCTCCGGCGGCGGCCACGCCGCCATGGCCGGGGGCATGATCCCGCCGGAGCGGCTCCCCCGGCTGGGGCGGTATCCCCAGGCCGCCGTCCGGGAGCTGTTTTTAAAGGTGCTGGAGGGCGCGCCTCAGTGAGTCCCACGGAGGGAGAGCGAAACGCCCCCGTGGCCCCGCGGGGGGGCTTGGAACCTGTATTCACAAGCACCGAACGCCGCCCGGACGGCATTCCCCGCTTGTGAATGCAGGTTCTTATTTTGCCCCGGCGGCCTCTTCCCGGCCCGCGCAAAACGACCCAAGCTATAAAAATTCGCGCCGAACGCATCATTTCTGCTCTTTCTCCTTGCCTTTTTCAGGAAGCTCCTGTATAATGTGTTAAAAGATAAACAAAGGGGGCGAACGGGATGAAGGCGCAGCTGGAAAACACGGTGGAACTGAGCCGGACGATTACCCGAAGCTACTATGAGGGAGACATGGAGCCCTACCTCTCCCATCTCTGCTCCAAAAGCATCTGGCTGGGCACGGGGGGCCGGGTCCTGATCGGCGGCGACGCCATCCGCTCCCGGCTCAGCAGCGTTGCCCGGAAAAAGGCCTGCCGGATTTACGAGGAGGAATACCACGCCCTGCCCATCTCCTCCCGCTGCGAGGCCGTCACCGCCCAGGTGAAGGTGGGAGAGCCGGACCAGGGGCAGGGGGACATCCTCGCCTGCTACACCTTCCTCTATCAGCTGATCGGCTCGGAGACCAAGCTGGTGCTGCTCCACGCCTCCTATGAGTTCCTCCGCCCCTTCGCCTTGAAGGAGGACGGGCCCAAGCTGGAGCTGTCCGCCTACCAGTTTGTCCGGGACATCCTCCTGGAGATTCCGCCCAAGGAGCGCCTGGCCATTCCCAGCGGCAGAAAGACCCTCTTCGTCCAGCCCCATATGGTGTTCTACGTGCAGAGCAAGCGCCGGAAGGCGGAGTTCTTCTGCGTGGACAAGGTGATCCAAAGCGACCTGTCCATCAACGAGGCCAACGCCATGCTGCCGAAGGAGTTCTGTTCCATCCACCGCTGCTATACGGTGAATACCCGCTACGTGATGTCCATTGAGCGCTACGAGGTCTCCCTGATTACCGGCGAGACCCTGCCCGTCCCCTTCCACTCCTATATGCAGGTAAAGGCGGATTTGGAGAGCCGGATCACCGGCGAAGCCGGTCCGTCCTGACGGGGCCGATACGCCGGCTCCCCCATAGGCCCGCTTCCAAATTCAAGAAACTTTGCCCTTCCCCTCCCGGCCCACTTGTAGTTTTTCCCGGGCCGTGCTATAATGGCAAAAAACCAAGATATTTGGCGAAGCCCTGACCGCCCCTCCGGGAGCGGCCGGACCGTCGTTGCAGGGGGAACGCGCCATGCGAAAAATGCGCAAGCTGATTGAAAAGAGCCGGCGGGGAGACCGCCAGGCCCAAAACAAGCTGGTTCTCAAGGTCCAGAACCATGTCTATTATCTCTGCCGGAAAATGCTGGGCAACGAGGAGGACGCCCTGGACGCCACCCAGGACATCCTCATCGCCATGCTGGGCAGCCTGAACGACCTGCGGGACCCCGGCTCCTTCTGGACCTGGCTGAACCGGATCACCGCCAACGTCTGCTGCAAGCGCTTCCGGGACCACCGGGAGCTCCCTTATCCGGAGCCGGACACGGTGCTCCAGGCCTATGAAAATTTTGACGATCAGTCCATCCCGGACCGCATCTTGGACACCGAGGAGAACCGCCGCCTCATCATGGACCTGGTGGACGCCCTGCCGGAGGCCCAGCGGCTTTGCATCCTCTGCTATTACTACGACGAGATGAGCATCCGGGACATCGCCGAGGCCATGGAGACCCCGGAGAACACGGTGAAAAGCCGCCTGTTCTACGCCCGCCGGGCCATCAAGGAGGGCGTGGAGCGCTACACCGCCCAGGGCCTGGAGCTCTTCTCCTTCTCCCCCCTGCCCTTCCTGCAATACTTCCTCCAGCAGGAGGCCAGCAACAGCTCCCTCTCCCCCATCGCCGCCGCCGCCATTCAGGAGGCCCTTCTGGCCGCCGGAGTCCTGGGGGCCGCCGGGGCCGCGGGCGCGGCGGGCGCCGCCGGAGCCGTCGGGGCCGCCGTCAAGGCCGCCGGAGGCTCGGCTCTGCAAAAGGGCCTCCTGGCTCTGGCCGGGCTGGCCCTGGCCGGAGGCATCAGCGGCAGCATGCGGCGTCCCGCCCCGCCGCCTCCCCCGCCGGAGGAGCCCCCCGCCGTGGAAATGGCCCTGCCCGCGCCGGAGAAAATGCCGGAGGAACCCCCCGTCCTCCCAGCGGAGGACCCCGGCCCGGAGCCCCTGAGCGAGACCTCGCCCCAGGCGCCCCGCCGCCTTCCCCGGGTCATCCGGGGGCCGGTGGTGGACCTCCTGGACCCGGAGAACCCGGAGCCGGAGAGGGACGCCGGGGAGTCCTCCGGCAGGTCCGAGGAGTCCGGCTTTGACTTTGATTTCGACTCCGATTCCGACTCCGATTCCAGCGGCACCCCCGCTCCCCCGCCCGCGCCGGAGCCCGCGCCGAAGCCCCCCGCCCCCCAGGAGCCGGAGTCCCCGCCCGACTCCTCGGAGCCGGAGACGCCTGAGACGCCGGAGACCCCCACGGTGGGCTTCCGCTTCGTCCCCAACCCGGACCTGGACACCTATCTAGGGGAGAGCGCCGGCGGCGTCCACGAGTTCTCCAGCTCCCTGCTGGCCAACAGCGAGCGGCTGGCGGACCCCTTCCTGAAGAGCTTCCGCTATGTGAAGGTGGAGGTCTCCGACGGGGACCGGGTGGACCTCTACGCTCAGTACGTCTACGGGCGGGCCCCGGGGACCTGCGACGTGCGTTACTACTACAGCAACGACGCCGAGGGGCCCTATGAGCTGAAGGCCATCGTCCACCTGACGGTGCTCCCCACCCTGCCCATTACCATCAACTACGACTGGGGCGGCTATTGGAAAACCGACGCCGACGGCGTCTGTCTCTACCGCCGGACCCTCCAGCCCGGCAGCACCCTCTACCCCTCCCCCATCTCCCAGGGGGACCACTTCGAGAAGGTGGAAAGCAGCGACTCCGGCGTGGTGCGGGTCCTGGCCAACCGGCACTTCCAGGCCCTGGCCCCCGGCAGCGCCCAGGTCCGCTACTACACCCGCTGGACCGGCGGCGACCCCTGGACCCTGGCCGCCTCCGTGGAGGTGACGGTGGAGGAGGAGACTCCCCCGCCCCCCACCCTGGTGGACTCCAAGGAGCTGACCGTGGGCTACGGCCAGCTGGGCAGCTTCGCCGCCCAGTGGACGGAGGCCCTGCCGGAGAAGCCGGTCTACGCCTCCTCCAAGCCCTCGGTGGCCCAGGTAGGAGAGGACGGGCGCTTTGCCGCCCTCACCCCCGGGGACGCCGTCCTCACCGCCACCTCCGGCGACGGGCGCCAATACGCCCTGACCCTCCACGTGGAGGACGCCTTCGCCTGGGAGTACACCCTGGAGGACCGGACGGTTCCCGTGGGCGAGACCCTCACCCAGAGCCTCCTCTGCACCCTCCAGGAGGGCGTTTCCATTACCGGCGTCCGCTGGACCAGCGCCGATCCCCTGACGGCCTCCGTCAAAGAGGCGGAGGGCCAAAGCTGTGAGATCACGGGCGTGGCCCCCGGCGACGTGGCGGTGGAGGCCCAGGTCTCCTTCCAGGTAAACGCCCCCAACGGCCCGGCGGCCATGGAGGAGACCGTCTCCTTCCAGGTCCGCGTGGAGGAGCCGGAGACGCCCGTCACCGTCTACCGGGAGGACCGGGGCTGGTTCGGCTACGCCTGCGGCTACGGCTACTCCAGCCGCTTCTTCTGGGACTGGTACGGCCCCTCCCTCCCGGCCAGCCTGCTCTACTCCTCCTCCGATCCCCAGGTGGTCTACATCAACTCCAAGGGCGACTACAGCACCCTCTCCGCCGGGACCGCCGTCCTGGCGGCCTGGGACCCGGCGCACCCCGAGGTGCGCTATGAGCTGACCGTGGAGGTAAAGGACACCTTCGACTGGTCCTGTCCCTTCCCGGACTTCACCCTCTCCCTGGAGGGGTATCAATCCCAGAGCCTGGCCTACAGCATGGGGGACGGCAGGCGCATCCGCTCCGTCTCCATGACCACCAGCGACCCCAGCGTGGCGGAGGTGAACTACGCCAATGCCTACACCTTTGCCCTCCAGGGCCACAAGCCCGGCGTGGTGGAGCTCACCGCCGTCGTCACCTTCACGGTGGACACCGCCATGGGACAGGTCACCATGCAGGATACCCGCTCCTGTCAGGTGACGGTGGCCTACTCCCGAGAGACCGAGGCCCAGGTGCTCACCGACTTCGGCTTCTGCTCCGGCTACGGCTACAGCGGCCTGTTCTCCTCCTATTTCCCCGACTTCCCGGAGGCGGTCATGGATTACCGATCCTCTAAATATGACTCGGTCAACATCGACTACTCCGGCGCCTTCACCACCCTGAGCCCCGGCCGGGCCCTCCTGACCGCCACCCCCCTGGAAGGACACGCGAAGCAGTACGCCCTGGACGTCACGGTACAGGACCGGCTGGACTGGCGCTGCACCTCGGAGGACCTGACCCTGACCCAGGGTGAGACCGTCCTCCACACCCTCGCCTGTGAACTCAACCCCGGCGTAACCGCCAGCTTCAGCTTCTGGACGGCGGAGGACCCCATGCTCCTCTCCGTCCAGCGGCAGCCGGACGATCCCCTGACCTGCGGCGTCACCGCCCTGCTTCCCGGGATTACCACTGTCACGGGGACCATCAGCATCCAGACGAGTTCCCGGACATATCAGGGCACGGTCACCTTCCGGGTGACGGTGTCCCCCGCCCCGGCGGCCCCGGAGACGGGTGAGCAGGAGGCGGACGCTCCGGAGACGGACAGCCAGGCCCCCAATGAGGGCTTGGCGGAGAGCCCGCAGACGCCGGACGCAGGGGAGACCATCGAGCTCCCGTAACTGGCGCCGGAGGCATCCCCTCCCCCAACACTGAAAACGCCTGAACCCAGAGGGTTCAGGCGTTTTTCTCATGCTGTAAATCAAGCTTCCGGCGTTCCCCTTGTCCGTCAATACCCCCTGCTCCGGTCTATCAGGCTGTTCAGGGGACGGCCCGCGGCGTAGTTTTTCAGGTCCTCGCAGAACATCTCCACGTTCCGGTCGCAGGTATAGCCCAGGGTCATGTTCCCGGAGACGTGGGGGGTGAGGATCAGGTTCTTCGCCGTCCAGAGGGGATCATCCTTGGGCAGCGGCTCCGGCTCCATCACGTCCAGGGCCGCCCCGGCCAGGCGTCCGGCGTTCAGGGCCTCGATCAGGGCCTCCTGCTGGACGGCGGAGCCCCGGCCCACGTTCACCACCAGGGCCCCAGGGGGCAGCAGGGCGATCCGCTCCCGGTTGAGGATGTGGCGGGTCTCCGCCGTGCCCGGGAGGGCCATGATGAGGTTCTCCGTCCGGGGCAGCACCTCCTCCAGGGCGGAGATGGGCAGGACCTGGTCATAGACCTTCTCCCGGGCGGTCCCGCTCCGGCTGAGGCCGGTGATTTCGGCGGCCCCCAGGCCCCGGAGGCGCTCCGCCACGTGGAAGCCGATGTTCCCCAGGCCCAGCAGGGTGAAGCGGTTGTCCCGGATGGAGCGGATGGGGAGCTGGTTGCTCCAGCCCCGGTTCAAGACGACCTCCTCGTACTCCGGCATCCGGCGCAGCAGCATCAGCAGCACCATGACCACGTGCTCCGCGATGGTGACCCCGTAGCAGCTGCTGTTGCTGAGCATGCAGTCCGGGTTGGCGAAGAGGCCCGGATCTTTGCAATAGGGGTCCACCCCGGCGTAGGAGCAGCAATACCACTTCAGGGACGCCGGGGCCGCCTTGAGCAGCTCCGGGGAGTGGGCATAGAGGACCTCGCAGTGCTGGAGGCAGTCCCGCGCCTCCTCAAACTGGTCCAGGGTGAAGAAGCGGGGCTCAAAACCGGCGGCCCCAGCGGCCTCCCGGATTTGGTCCTTGTGTTGTTCGGTGAGGAATTCCAGACAGATGCAGATTTCGCGCATAACGGCCTCCTATGTTTGTAATGATGTGGGTTTCAAGAAATGAGGGGCAGACCCTAGCCCAGGTCCCGCAGCAGCGCCTCGGCGCAGCGGAGGCCGTCGGCGGCGGCGGAGAGAATCCCCCCGGCGTAGCCCGCCCCCTCGCCGCAGGGGTACAGGCCCGCCACGGCGGAGCGGAGCTCCGGCCCCCGGAGAATCCGAACCGGAGAGGAGCTCCGGGTCTCCACGGCGGTGAGGACGGCGTCAGGGCTGTCGTAGCCCCGGAGCTTCCGCCCCAGGATGGGCAGGGCCTCCTCCAGGGCCTGGGCCACAAAGGGGGGCAGGCAGCGGTGGAGGTCCGTCCAGGTGACGCCGGGCCGGTAACTGGGCCGGACGGCCCCCGGGCCCGTGGAGGGGCGGCGGTTCAAAAAGTCCTCCACCCGCTGGGCGGGAGCCCGGTAGCCCCCGCCGCCCAGGGCGTAGGCCGCGGACTCCATCTCCCGCTGGAAGGCCACCCCCGCCAGGACGCCCCCGCCGAAGTCCTGGGAGGTCACGTTTACCAGCACCGCGCCGTTGATGTTCTCCCGGTCCCGGGCGAACTCGCTCATGCCGTTGGTCACCACCCGGTCCGCCTCCGAGGCGGCGGCCACCACCTCCCCGCCGGGGCAGACGCAGAAGGAGAAGACCCCCCGGCCGCTGGGGAGATGGCAGGACAGCTTGTAGGTGGAGGCGGGCAGGCCCGGGTGCCCGGCGTACTGCCGGTACTGGGCGGCGTCGCAGTCCGCCTGGCGGTGCTCGATCCGCACGCCCACGGCAAAGGGCTTGGCCTCCATGGGGACGCCCCGCCGGTGGAGCATCTCGAAGGTGTCCCGGGCGGAGTGGCCGGGGCAGAGGATCAGCCCCCGGCAGGGGATGAAGCAGGGCCCCCCGGGGCCCAGGGCCTCCACCCCCGTCAGGGCGCCCCCCTCAATCCGCAGGTCCGTCAAGCGGGTCTCGAAGCGGACGTCCGCCCCCAGGTCCAGCAGCTCCCGGCGGAGGTTCCGGAGGACGGTCCGGAGGTAGTCCGTGCCGATGTGGGGCTTGGCGTCGATGAGGATGTCCGGCGGCGCGCCCCAGGCGGCCAGCTGCTCCAGGATGAAGCGGTGGCGGAGGTCCCGGGTTCCGGTGTTCAGCTTGCCGTCGGAGAAGGCCCCGGCGCCCCCCTCGCCGAATTGGACGTTGGACTCCAGGTCCAGGACGCCGGAGGACCAGAAGCGCTCCACGTCGGCCCGCCGGGCCTCCACGGGGCGGCCCCGCTCCAGCAGGATGGGCCGCTGCCCCGCCCTGGCCAGCGCCAGCGCGGCGAAGAGCCCCGCCGGGCCCGCTCCGGCCACCACCGGCGGCAGCGAGGGCGGCGGCAGGGGGTCCGGGAGACGGTAGACGGGCCCGAGCTCCAGGCGGCTGACCTTCCTGCTCCGGCAGCGGCGGAGCACGGTGGCCTCGTGGTCCAGGGAGACCGCCAGGGTGTAGGTCAGGGCCACGTCCTCCCGGGCGTCCACGCTCCGCCGGAGAATCCGGAGGGAGCGGAGCTCCTGCGCCGGGACCCGGAGGAGCTTTGCGGCCAGGGCGGTCAGCCCCGCCTCATCCCCGCCGGGGGGAAGTCGGAGCCCTTCCAGCTTGAGCATAGGCTGCCTCCTTTCGTTGAAAACGATGGGTTCAGTATAGCACAAACTTCTGGGAGATGGAATGCGGTCTTTGTATTTTGGGGCGGAAAGAATCTAAAAAATCATTTTTTAAAAAAATATTGGAAAACCCCTTGACAAACTCAGGTTCTTTAGTATAATAATAGCTGTTCGACGGCAATACAGCGGGTTTGTGTAAAGGTAGCACAGCAGACTCTGACTCTGTATGTGAGGGTTCGAATCCTTCACCCGCTGCCAGCTCAGAAATTCCTACCACCGCTCCGTTTCCGGCTTCGCCGAAAACTGCGCTATGGTGGGAATTTCTTCGCTTTCAGCCCGCAAACGCTTTGCTGGTTTGTGGGCTGAGGGGGGAACGATGAACTATCCGGGTCGTCCGGTTATTGTACGGGAAGCCTTGAAACCGTTGCGTTAATAGTGGTAAGGAACTCACGCAAGGAGACTGTTGGCTGACAATT
>CAMXNV010000067.1 GCA_947245315.1 uncultured Oscillibacter sp.
CTACCTCATGAGTTAGGAGATAGGAGTGAGGAGTTAGGAGTTAAGAACCGGGGCTCCCGAGGAAAAATAACTCCTACCTCATGAGTTAGGAGATAGGAGTGAGGAGTTAGGAGTTAAGAACCGGGGCTTCCAAGGAACAATAACTCCTACCTCCTCACTCCTCACTCCTAACTTCCAACTCATGCCTCCTGTCTGAACAAAGGAGAATTATGCGAGAGACAACGGAAATTCGAGACAAGGTAGTCCTGGTGGGGCTGAACTCCCCGGTGCTCAAGCGCGAGGAGAACGCCGGGGAGGACACCCTGGAGGAGCTCTCCGCCCTGGTGGAGACCGCCGGGGGGGAGACTGTGGGCATGGTTCTACAGAACCGGAACAGCCCCGATCCCCGGACTTTCATCGGCGAGGGCAAGTGCGCCGAAGTCAAGCTCTACTGCGAGAACACCGAGGCCACCATGGTGATCTTTGACAACGACCTGTCCCCCTCCCAGCTCCGGGTGCTCACGGAGCTGCTGGGGGTCCAGGTGCTGGACCGCTGCGGCCTCATCCTGGACATCTTTGCCCAGCGGGCCCGGACCAGGGAGGGGCGGCTCCAGGTGGAGCTGGCTCAATACCAGTACCTCCTCCCCCGGCTCACGGGCATGTGGACTCACCTGGAGCGCCAGGCGGGCACCAGCGGCAGCGGGCCCATCGGCTCCAAGGGCCCCGGCGAGACCCAGCTGGAGACCGACCGGCGGCACATCCACCGGAAGATCGACAAGCTCCGGGAGGACCTGGAGGACGTGCGCCGGGTGCGGAACACCCAGAGGCGGCAGAGGCGGAAGAACGAAATCCCCGTGGTGGCCTTAGTCGGCTACACCAACGCCGGGAAGTCCACCCTCTTAAACCGCCTCACCGGGGCGGGCATCCCGGCCAACAACCGGCTCTTCGACACCCTGGACACCACCAGCCGCCTCCTCCACGTCAGCGACACCACGGACGCGGTCCTCAGCGACACCGTGGGCTTCATCCGCAAGCTCCCCCACCAGCTCGTCGAGGCCTTCAAGGCCACCCTGGAGGAGCTGGAGTACGCGGACCTGCTGCTCCACGTCATCGACGTGTCTAGCGAGGACTGGCAGGGACAGGCCCGGGTGGTGGAGGACCTGATCCTGGAGCTGGGGGCCGGGGAGCTGCCCCGGATCGACGTGTTCAACAAGGCGGACCGGCTGCCTCCCGGGGAGATCATGCCCCACGGGGAGGACATCTGCGCCATCTCCGCCAAGACCGGCGAGGGCGTGGACAAGCTCCTGGAGCTCATCGCCCGGCGGCTGGACAAGGGGGCCCGGCGGGTGGTTATCCATCTGCCCTATGACCAGGGGGGCCTGTTGGACCTTCTTTACAAGGAGGCCAAGGTGGAGAAGGTGGAGTACGGGGAGACCATCGACGTGACGGCGGTCTGCGCCCCCAGGACCCTGGGACGGGTGGCGGCCTTCATCGACGGTTGAGGGCGAGTCCTTCCCCGGTGCGGAGGCCCAGGAGGAAGGCTTGGATGGCTGTGAATTCCAGGGCTTTGTCCAGGCTTTCCCATTGGGTGGCGCACAGGTTGTTGCGTATTAGGTCGAAGTGAAAGTCATAGTCCTGTTTTGGAGTGGCGTCAAGCTGGGGCTTGATGTAGTTGGCGTGGAGCCAGAGCATGAAGTCGGACATAAATGTGTCTCCTTTACGCCAGTTGAGTTATGACTAATATATCACAAAAAATGCGTTATGTCAAGAGGTGAATTCATGAGTATTGGAAAAAGATTAAAGGGACTTCGTAAAGAATGCAATGAAACGCAGGAACAGGTTGCCAGGGCGATTGGTACTGCTTTGCGCCATTATCAGCGGATTGAGCTCGGAGATGGTTTGCCGGGTATTGAAATCTTTTGCGCCCTGGCGGACCACTTCCAGGTCAACGCCGATTACCTGCTTGGACGAACCGATGTGCGGGACATGCTGCCGCCGCCGGAAGAGCCCTAGCAATGAGAATGAGCCGGGCGCGCCCTCTCAGTCTGGCCTTCGGCCAGACAGCTCCCCCAGAGGGGGAGGCAAGAAAAAGGCGGCCGGTCTAAAGAATGCGGTTCCTCTCCTTGTCTCCCTCAAGCGGAGGAGCTAAAAAGCGGCTGGTTCTAAAGCACGGAGAATTCCTTGCCTCCCCCTCTGGGGGAGGTGGCGCGGCGCAAGCCGCGACGGAGAGGGCTTTTCCCCCCAAGATCCCAATCGAAAGGAGGCCCCGCCCATGTCCGGCTACCGAGTTCCCTTCGCAGACGTGGAGACCGAATTCACGGAGAAGCGCTCCCGCTTCATCACAAACCTCTGGCGCGTCGAGACCGAGGCGGAGGCCCGGGCGAAGATCGAGGAGATCCGCAAGCGGCACTACGACGCCCGGCACCATTGCTGGTGCTACCTCCTCCGGGAGGGGGGCGTGGTGCGTTACTCCGACGACGGCGAGCCCCAGGGCACCGCAGGCCAGCCCATGCTGAACGTCTTCCAGCGCCAGGAGGTCACCAACCTCTGCTGTGTGGTGACCCGGTACTTCGGGGGCGTCCTCCTGGGGGCCGGGGGCCTGACCCGGGCCTATGGCCGGGGGGCCAGGGACGCCCTGGACGCCGCGGGCGTCGCCCGGGTGAGCCTCTGGACCCTCTGGGATGTGCCCTGTACTTACCCCCTGCTGGAGCGCTTGAAGCTGGAGATCGCCGCCCAGGGGGGCGTGGTGCGGGAAGCGGACTACGGGGCGGAGGTGACCCTTCACACGGCCTTTACGGGGTCCGGCGCGGAGGCCTTCGCCCAGCGGCTGACGGAGCTGTCGGCAGGGCAACTGGCCATGGTCCCGGCGGGGGAGGAGTATTTGCCGGGCCCACGAGAGGAATAGAAAAACGCCGGGAGGGAGATCCCTTCCGGCGTTCGCGTTGTAGGGGGCGGCCTCTGCGCCGCCCCGTTCCCCGAGGCCGCCCCGTTCCCCGAGGCCGCCCCGTCAACGGAGGACGGGCCGGGACAGAGCCCGGCCCCTACAAGATTTGCCGCGTAGGGGCCGCCGCCCCCGGCGGCCCGTTCCTCTATGTGGGAGAGGCCCTACAGCCGCTCCGCCTTGCTCCCGGCGTACCACATGTTATAGGTCTGCCGGTAGATTTGCGCGGCCTCCTCGGTGTGGCAGACCATGCGGACCCGGCGGGGCAGGTCGTGCTCCCGGAGGAAGTCCATGATGGCCTTCAGCGCCACCCCGGCGGCCTGGACCATGGGGTAGCCATAGACCCCCGTGGAGATGGAGGGGAAATCCACGCTCTCGATGCCGTGGGCCTCCGCCAGCTCCAGACAGGAACGGTAGCAGGAGGCCAGCAGGGCCGCCTCGCCGTTTCCGCCGCCCCGCCAGATGGGGCCGGGGGTGTGGAGAATGTAGGAGGCGGGGAGCCGGTAGCCCTTTGTCAGCTTGGCCCGCCCGGTCTCGCAGCCCCCCAGGGTGCGGCACTCCGCCAGGAGCTCCGGACCGGCGGCCCGGTGGATGGCCCCGTCCACCCCGCTGCCCCCCAGCAGGGTGGTGTTGGCCGCGTTGACAATGGCCTGGGCGTCGGATTGGGTGATGTCCCCCACGAGGATGGAAAAACGGCCCATAAGAAGGTCCTCCTTGCAAATCAAATTTCAATTCCAGTATAGAACAAATTCCCGGAGACGCAAGAAAAAATTTTTTGGGAATTTTCATTTTACCCCTTGACCTTGCCGTAACGTCAGGCCCTATACTTCCATTTGTCAGGAGGGATGCAGCTGTGGAATACACCGTAAAGGCCCTGGCGGAGCTGGCCGGGGTGACGCCCAGGACCCTGCGCTGGTACGACCAAAGGGGCCTCCTCAAGCCCGGGCGGGTCACGGAGGCGGGCTATCGCCTCTATGGCCGGGAGGAGGTGGACCGGCTCCAGACGATCCTCTTTTACAGGGAGCTGGGCCTGAGCCTGGAGGCCATCCGGAGTCTGGTGGACGCGCCGGACTTTGACCGCCTGGAGGCCCTGCGGGGCCACCTCCGGGAGCTGGAGGCCCGGCGACAGCGGCTGGACGCCCTGATCCTGACGGTAGAAAAAACCATCGAGGAGACAAAAGGAGGCACACCTATGTCCGACAAGGAAAAATTCGAGGCGTTCAAGCGCCGGGCCGTGGAGGCCAACGAGGAACGGTATGGCAAAGAAATCCGGGAGAAGTACGGCGACGCGGAAGTGGACCGGGCCAACGCCAGCGTCCTGGCGCTGACGAAGGAGGAGTATCAGCAATGGGAGGCGCTGGGGGAGGAGATTCTCTCCGCCCTGGCCGCCGCCGTCCGCTCCGGGGAGGACCCGGCGGGGGAGGAGGGCCAAAGGATTGCCCGGCTTCACCGCCGCTGGCTGTCCTACAGCTGGGAGGCCTACACCCCCCAGGCCCACCGTGGGCTGGCGGAGCTGTACACGGCGGACGGGCGCTTCACCGCCTACTACGACAAGGAGGTCCCCGGCTGCGCCGCCTTTCTGCGGGACGCCGTCCGGGCTTATGTGAGTTGAGTGACCGGGGGGTCCGCCGTGAGGCGGGCCCCGCCTCGTTTCTTTGAAAAATTTTTTCCGCTCCCTCAAACTTTTTGCCCCTCTGTTCCGTCTATACTACAGACGCCGCGCAGGAGCCCAGGCGCCGGGCGGTGCGGCGCCCAGGAAAGGAGCATCGTTGTGACAAAGGAAGCGATATTGACGGAGTTCCTTGTGGAACACCAGGACCGGCTTTACAGGCTGGCCTACAGCGTCCTCCGGGACCGGGAGGAGGCTCTGGACGCGGTCCAGACCACGGCCTGCCGGGCCCTGGAGCGGCAGGACAGCCTCCGGGACGCCGGGGCGGTCAAAACCTGGTGTACCCGGATCTTGCTCAACGCCTGTCAGGACGCCCTCCGCCAGCGGGGGCGGGTGGTCCCCTTCCCCGAGGAGGAGCCCGCCTGGGAGGACCCGGAGCCCCCGGACGAGTCCCTGGCCCGGCGGGTGGAGGCCCTGCCGCCGGAGATGGGCGCTGTGATCCGGCTGCGGTTTTACGAGGAGCTGACCCTAAAGGAGATCGGCGAGGTCACCGGGCAGAACATCAACACGGTGAAGAGCCGCCTGTACGCGGGGCTGAAACGGCTGCGCGTCGCTATGGAAGGAGCGGATATTTGATGAAGGAATTTAAAAAGGCCAAAGAGGAATACGAGAACACCCCCATCCCCGCCGAACTGTCGGACCGGGTCCGGCAGGGCATTCAGGAGGGCAGGGCCCATTACCGTGCCCGCCGGGCGAGGACGTTCCGGCGCTGGGCCTCCGCCGCCGCCTGCTTCTGCGCGGTGCTGGCGGGGCTGAACCTGTCCCCCACCATCGCCAGGGCCGCGGCGGAGGTGCCCGTCCTGGGCGGGCTGTTCCAGGTGCTGACCTTTGTGGACTACAACCGGACCGAGGACGGCATCCACTACGATGTCTCCGTCCCCCAGGTGGAGGCGGAGAGCGATTTGGCCCAGACGGTGAACGCCATGATCCAGGAGAAGCTGGACGCCCACCTGGCCAAGGCCCAGCAGGACTGGGACGACTACCGGGACGCCTTCTTTGCCACCGGCGGCACCGAGGAGGAGTGGGGCGGCCGGGAGATGGACGTCATCGCGGACTATGAGATCAAGAGCCAGAGCGACTCCCGGGTCTCCTTCGTGGTGACCTTCGCCGAGGGCTGGGTGGCCTCCATGGAGGAGCGGTTCTATTACAACCTGGACCTGGCGGAGAACCGGGACCTGACCCTCCGGGACTACCTGGGGGAGGACTGGGTGGAGATTTGCAACGCCTCCATCCAAAAGCAGATCGAGGACAGCGTGGACGAGGAGGGCTTCACCTACTTCTTCGCCCCGGAGGACGGGGGCTTTACCACGGTGGACGAGACCACGGGTTTCTACGTCCGGGAGGACGGGACGGTCGTGGTGTGCTTCCCCGAGTACAGCATCGCCGCCGGAGCGGCGGGGATGCCGGAGTTCCCGATTTCCTGAATACCTGAAGGCAGAGGCCGCCCCGCAAGGGGCGGCCTCTTTTTGCCGTGACCCAATATGCGTTTCATAACCGAAAGGCGTCATAGGGGCCGCCGCCCCCGGCGGCCCGTTGGGACAGAGAGTAGGCGCGGCATCGGGCCGCCCCCTTACTCCGAAAGCACGTGATCCACCACGACGCGGATGTCCTTGACGCTTCCCTCCAGCTCCCTGTAGAGCGCCTGGGTCTCCTGGGTGAACTGCACGTCGCTGGCGTGGAAGAGAACATAGGTCCGCTCCGCCGTGGCCAGGAGATACCGGGTTGCCGTGATGTTGACAAAATCCCCCCAGTCGCTGTCCTCCAGCTGCTCCGGCGTCAGGGCCTCGGGGATGCCGAAGATGTAGAACAGCATCCCCCCGGAGAAGGGATTCCGGTCCAGCTCCTCGGGCCACTCCATGCCCCCCGCTTCCCACTCCGCCCGGCCCTGGGCCAGGGCGGCCTCCCGGATCTCGGGGCAGACCACCACATACTGGCCCTCCCACTCCATCAGCTCATAGCGGCCCTTCCAGTTCTCCGGCAGGATCAGCGTCAGGCCCAGCTCCGTCAGCTCCAGGGTCTCCGGCTCGTTGGAGCTCCCGGTAAAGGCCAGGGCCCCGGCGGTGAAGCTCACGGCCATCAGGGCCACCACCGCCGCCAGGGAGACCAGGCGGCGCAGGGCACGCCTCCTCCGCCCGGCGGCGTAGTTGGGGGCCTCCCCGGCCCGGTGGACCAGGTCCTCCTCCACGTTTCCGATGCGCTCGGCCAGCTGCCGTTGATTCATAAGTCAATTCCCTCCTTCTCTAAAAAGGCCCGCAGGGCCCTCCGGGTGCGGCTGAGCATGGACTTCACCTTGCTCTCCCCGAAGCCCGTCCGGCGGCAGATGTCCTCCACGGAGTAAAAATACCAGTAGCGCAGGAGGAACACCGTCCGCTTCTCCTCCTCCAGCTGCCGGAGGAAGGCGCTGAGGGCCTGCTCCACCCGGCGGTTCTCCAGCTCCGACTCCACGGTCTCCCGGCCCGAGACGCACTCTCCCAGCTCCTCCAGGGAGCAGACGGCCTCCGGGCGGCGGCGGGAGGCGCTGAGGTAGTCGAAGCGCTTCAAGGCCAGGTTCCGGGCCACCCGGCCCACGAAGACGGAGAGCCGGGCGGGCCGCTGGGGCGGGATGGCGTTCCATAGGCCCAGCCAGGTGTCGTTGAGGCACTCCTCCCGGTCCTCGGGGCTGGCCAGAATCCGGCCGGTGATGGCCTGGCAGAGGCCGCCGTACTTGCCGGAGGTCTCCCGGATGGCGTCCTCCGCCCGGGCCCAGTAGAGCGCGATGATGCTTTGATCGTCCATGTTCTTCCTCCCCGCGGGGCCCGTTCGCGTGAGCGCGGATGGTCTGTGCGGACGGGGCCCCGGAAACTTGAAAAGCGCCTTTCACTATTATAGTACGGTTTTTCGGCGGGAGGTCGCAAGATTCAAGAAAATTTTTCCCGGGAAAAGCGGCGCTGGTAGAACACCGGCGCCGCTTTGGCTTGCAGATAGGAAAGAAGACCCTCGGGAGGTATGATTTTCAGCGGAGGGGCCAGACTAAGACCAACTTTGTTTCGGAGGTGATCCCATGGATTCCATTTGGGCCCGGACGGCGGCCCTGCCCTCCTTCGGCCCCCTGGAGGGGGACCTGAAAACGGACGTGCTCATCGTGGGCGGCGGCCTGGCGGGTCTGCTGTGCGCTTACAGCCTGCGCCGGGCCGGGGCGGACTGCGCCCTGGTGGAGGCGGACCGCCTTTGCGGCGGCGTCACGGGCCGTACCACCGCCAAGCTCACCTTCCAGCACGGCCTGATCTACCACAAGCTCCTCCAGACCTTCGGCCCGGAGCGGGCCCGGCTCTACCTGGAGGCCAACCGGGGGGCCCTGAACCGCCTCCGGGAGCTCTGCCGGGACATCGACTGCGACTTCCAGGAGCGGGACAGCTACGTCTACGCCCTGAGGGACCGGCGGGCGCTGGACCGGGAGCTGGAGGCCCTGGCCCGGCTGGGCTTCCCGGCGGAGTTCGCCGAGACGCCGGCCCTGCCCATGCCCACGGCGGGGGCGGTGCGCTTCCCCCGGCAGGCCCAGTTCCACCCCCTGAAATTCGCCGCCGCTATCGCCAAGGGGCTCCCGATTTTCGAGCGCACCAAGGTCCTGGAGCTGGGCCTGGGCACGGCGGTGACGGACCGGGGCACCGTCCGGGCGGAGCGGATGGTCATCGCCACCCACTTCCCCCTGCTGAACAAGCACGGGTCCTTTTTCCTCAAGCTCTACCAGCAGCGCTCCTACGTGCTGGCCCTGGAGCACGGGCCGGACGTGGGGGGCATGTACGTGGACCAGGGGGAGGGGGGCCTGTCCTTCCGAAATGCCGGGGGCTACCTCCTCCTGGGCGGCGGGGGCCACAGGACCGGCAAGCGGGGCGGCGGCTGGCAGGAGCTGGAGGACTTCGCCAGGCGGCACTACCCCCAGGCGCGGGAGGCCGCCCGCTGGGCCACCCAGGACTGCATGACCCTGGACGGCGTGCCCTACGTGGGCCGGTACTCCCGCCGGACCGAGGGGCTGTACGTGGTCACGGGCTTCAACAAGTGGGGCATGACCTCCTCCCTGGCGGCGGCGGAGCTGCTGCGGGACCTGCTCCTGGGCCGGGGGAGCCCCTATGAGGACCTGTTCAGTCCCTCCCGGAGCGTGCTCCGCCCCCAGCTGGCGGCCAACGCCTGGGAGTCCGCCCTGGGCCTGCTGACGCCCACGGCCCCCAGGTGCCCCCACATGGGCTGCGCCTTGAAGTACAACGCCCAGGAGCACAGTTGGGACTGCCCCTGTCACGGGTCCCGCTTCGGGGAGGACGGGCGGCTGCTGGACAACCCGGCTACGGACGATAAGCGGATGTAGGGCTTATTCCGGGTAGCGGGTCCAGATAGCGAGAGAACCGCCGAAGTCATCGTCATATTGTCCTGCACCCAGGTCCCAATAGATGGCATATTCTCCAGACGCATCGCCCGCATCCGTGGTTTCTATTTTTGTCATTTTGATCTCATCGTCATGGGTGGCCCGTGAGGTGACAATAAAAACATGGGTGAGCCTGCCTTCTTCGTTGAGTTGGAGACCAATGTCTCCGGGGCGGGCTGTTTCACTGGGGCCTCCGGCTCCGGGGCGGCGGTCTCCTGGGGATAAAACGCCCGGGCCAGCATCACGCAGAACTGTGCCCGGGTGACGGGCTCGTCGGGCTTGAAGGTTCCGTTGGCATACCCGGAGACAATTCCCTTGGCCACGCAGTCGTCGATGGCCGAGGCGGCGTAGTGCCCGGCGGGCACGTCGGAGAACCCGGCGGCCAGGGCCGGGGCGCTGAGCCCTGCGCACAGCGCCAGGGCCAGCAGGAATGAGAACAGTTTTTTCCTGGGGGTACTCCTTTCGTGTGGGGGTTCCGGGACCTTGAAAATTGGTCCTAATAACCTCAACTAATATTAAGTACCATGAGCCCGGCCTTTGGTTTTGCGATTCCCGAAAAATTTTCAAAAAAATAATCCGGCGCCACGCCGGACAGGAGGAAGCTAAGTATGTCAGTGAATCCCAGAAAAGCGGCCATTATCGGCTGCGGCAACGTGGGCGCGTCCATCGCCTTCCGTTTTTTGCAGCAGGGCCTGTTTAATCACCTGGTGTTGCTGGACGCCAACCAGGACAAGGCGGAGGGGGAGGCCATGGACCTCCGGGACGGCCTGCCCTATGGCGCGGCCATGGAGATCACCGCCGGGGGCTATGACGACCTGGCGGACTGCGCCCTGGCGGTCATCACCGCCGGGGCCAACCAGAAGCCGGGAGAGACCCGGCTGGACCTCATTGGAAAGAACACGGCGATTCTCCGCTCCGTCCTCCGGGAGATCACCGCCCGGGACTTCGGGGGTATTCTGCTGGTGGTGTCCAACCCCGTGGACGTGCTGACCTACGCGGCCTGGAAGCTGTCGGGCTACCCCCGGCAGCGGGTCATCGGCTCCGGCACGGTGCTGGACACGGGGCGGCTCAAGCAGCTCCTGGGGGCGGAGCTGGAGGTGGACAGCCGGAACATCCATGCCTTCATCATCGGGGAGCACGGGGACAGCGAGCTGGCCGTCTGGAGCGAGGCCAACGTCTCCGGCCTGGACCTGGAGGACTTCTGCCGGGTCCGGGGCCAGACCCTGGGGACGGAGAACCGGGAGCGGCTGTACCGGGAGGTCCGGGACAGCGCCTATCAGATCAT
>CAMXNV010000068.1 GCA_947245315.1 uncultured Oscillibacter sp.
ACTCCTCACTCCTCACTCCTCACTCCTCACTCCTCACTCCTCACTCCTCACTCCTAACTGAAAAAGGTGTTTGTTTTGTACTACGGAGAAATCAAAGACTGCGACATCGCCAACGGCGAGGGGGTCCGGGTGACCCTCTTCGTCTCGGGATGCACGAACCACTGTGAGCACTGCTTCCAGCCCCAGACCTGGGCCTTTGACTACGGCCAGCCCTTTACGGAGGAGACGGAGGAGCACATCCTCTCCCTGCTCTCCCCCAGCTATATCAACGGCCTGACCCTGCTGGGGGGCGAGCCCTTCGAGCCGGAGAACCAGCGGGTGCTCCTCCCCTTTGTGCGGCGGGTGAAGGCGGCGTATCCGGAGAAGAATATCTGGGCTTTCAGCGGCTTTACCTATGAGGAGCTTCTCACCGAGGGGAGCTATGCCCGCTGCGAGGCCACGGAGGAGCTGCTGGACCTGGTGGATGTGCTGGTGGACGGGCGCTTTGTGGAGGCTTTAAAAGACATCTCCCTCCGCTTCCGGGGCAGCTCCAACCAGCGCCTCATCGACCTGAACGCCACCCGGGCGGCTGGGAAGCTTGTCCTCCTGCCGGACCGGCGGTCATCTTAAATCAACTTAGAAAAGCGGCGCAAAGCCGCTTTTCCAATGGAGGTCTTTTCTATGGTAACCATGGCTCAGCGCCTGGAGGCGCTTCGCACGGAGCGGGGCATCAGCCGCCCCGCCCTCTCCGCCGCCCTGGGCTTCCCCAAGACGGCCGTCGAGAAATTCGAGACCGGGCGGCAGACCCCCACCCAGGACCAGCAGAAAAAGCTGGCGGACTACTTCGGCGTCTCCCTCTTCTACCTGCGTGGGGAGAGCGACGACCCCACCCGGATGGACACCTGGCTCAATGGCGGCGACGTCCCCGATGACGGCCCCGCCCCCCAACCGGTGGTCCGGAGCAAGCCCCGCCCGGCGGCGGTGCAGGAGGACGGCGCGGTCTTCGGCGCCCTGCTGAAAAGCCCCTCCTTCCAGGCCATGATGCGCACCGCGGCCCTGGAGGCCCTCCGCTCCCCCGAGGGGCAGCAGCTCCTGGCCAAGGCCATCCGTAAGGAGCTGGGCCGGGGCTGAGGGGAGAGATTTTTCCTTGGCGAGCACGTTCTGTAAATAGAGAATACAGCTGCAAAGGGCCCCGCTCCGGCGGGGCCCTGTTTTCCCGGATGCCGTCCGTTTCCCCGAGCTGCAATGAATCAGCCAATATTTATAATGACATCTCTTGATTTTTTCATTGCGATTGCGTATAATAGTCGTGAAAGGTGGTGTTATGAATGGCACAGACGGTAAACGTGAATTTCCGGATGGACGCGGAGCTGAAAAAGAGCATGGAACAAATCTGCGCCGACATGGGGCTTTCCATGACGACGGCTTTCACGATCTTCGCCAAGAAGGTCACCCGGGAGAAGCGCATCCCCTTCGACGTATCGGCGGACCCCTTCTATTCGGAGAGCAACATGGCGCACCTGGAGCAGATCGTCCGGGACATCAACAGCGGCAAGGCCAAGCTGGTGGAGCACGAACTGATTGAGGTGGACGAATGAAGCTGCTGTGGGAGGAGCACGCCTGGGAGGAGTATTGCTCCTGGCAGGCCCAGGACAAAAAGACACTGAAACGAATCAACCTGCTCATCAAGGATATCCAGCGAAACACCTATGAGGGCCTTGGCAAGCCGGAACCGCTGCGGGGAATCCTCAGCGGCTGGTGGAGCCGGCGGATTGACGACACCCACCGCCTTGTTTACAAGGAGAGCGGCGGGGCCGTCGTCATCGCCTCCTGCAAAGGCCACTACGACGATTGAACGCGGAAGGAGCGGACTATGCGATACAAACCCTTTGGAAACACAGGCATGCAGGTGTCGGAGATGGCTCTGGGCACCTGGGGCATCGGCGGCGCGGGGTGGGACGACCACCCCGAGGACAGCCGCCTGGAGGCCATCCGGACCGCCGTGGACTGCGGCGTCAACCTGATCGACACCGCCCCGGCCTACAACGCGGGGGCGGCGGAGCGCCACGTGGGCAAGGTCCTCAAGGACCTGGGCCTCCGGCAGAAGATGATCATCACCACCAAGTGCGGCACGGAGTTCCAGGGCGGGGCCTACGTCCGGGACTGCTCCCCAGAGGCCGTGGTCCGGGAGTGCGAAAGCTCCCTGCGGAACCTGCAAACCGATTACATTGACCTCTATTTGATCCACTGGCCCGACGGGAAAACCCCCTTCTCCGAGACCATGGACGCCCTGAACCGCTTGAAGCGCCAGGGGAAAATTCTCCACATCGGCGTGTCCAACTTCACCAGGGAGCAGATGGAGGAGGCCGGGCAGTACGGGCTCATCGAGGCCTACCAGGCCCAGCACTCCATGGTCTTCCCCAACAACGAGGCCGCCATGGCCTGGGCCTCCGGCCAAGGGATGGGGGTCATGGCCTACGGGGCTCTGGGCGGGGGCATCCTCACGGGCGCCATCCGGGAGCGGCGGGAGTACGCCCCCGGCGACAGCCGCAGCCGCTTCTACCAGCACTTCCGGGAGCCCATGTTCTCCCGGATCATGGAGCTGCTGGAGGAGATGGACCGGCTTTCCGAGACCCGGGGCGGCACGCCCCTGGCCCAGCTCGCCCTGAACTGGTCCGCCGGGAAGCCCTTCGTGTCCACCTGCGTCGCCGGGGCCCAGACCGGGCGCAAGGTCCGGGAGAACGCGGCGGCCTTCGACTGGTCCCTCACCCCCGGGGAGCGGGAGCGCCTGGACCAGGCCATCGCCCGGTGCCTGTCCGGGGAGAAGGCCTGACGCCCCCAGCCGGACCGGCCCCTTTTCAAATGCGCCTTCGAGGAACGGCCCTCACGCCTCCGGGGCCCCGGCCTCCTCCGGCCCCGGGCTCCGGCGGGACGCCCGGTAGCGGCTGGGCGTCTCCCCCTTCAGCGCCCGGAAGGTCCGGGCGAAATAGCTCATCTCCTGAAAGCCGCACCGCGCCCCGATGTCGGAGACCGGTTCATCGGTGGCGGCCAGCAGCTCCGCCGCCCGCTCAATCCGCAGCTGCTTGACATACTGCACCGGCGTGACGCCGATCACGCTCCGGAAGCACCGGAAGCACTCGCTGGCGCTGACGGCGGCGCTCTCCGCGATGGCCGCCACCGTCAGCTCCTCGTTCCAGTGGTCCTGCACATAGCGGAGCATGGCCTTCATCCGGCTCCCGTCCCGCAGGGCCTTTTGCGAGGGGCCCTTCCGCTCCGCCGGGCGGTGGCCGGAGAGGAGGAACACCAGCCGGGACAGCCCCTCCCGGGCCCGGAACTCAAAGCCCGGGGGCTCCTCCTCACAGGCCCGCCAGGCCCCCTCCAGGGCCCCCAGGGCCTCCCGCTGCCAGGGGACCTCCCCGGACAGCCAGACGCAGCGGTTGGCGGCGCTGTCCAGCAGGGGCTGCAAGTAGCCCTGCCAGAAGACGCTCTCCACGCTCCCGCCCACCAGGCGGGGGTGGAACACCAGGGAGTGGAGCTCCGCCGGGCCCGCGCCCCAGACCCGGTGCAGGGCCCCGGCGGTGATAAAGCAGCCCTCCCCCGGCCCCAGCGTCCGGGTCTCCCCCTCCACGGAGACGAAGACCTGGCCCTCCCGCATCCAAATGGCCTCCAGCTCGCCGTGCCAGTGCCAGGGAACGGCGTTCACCGACGTGCCGTCGTGCCGGTAGCAGGCCAGGGGAAAGGCCGTGGTACCGTGCCGGGCCAGCTCCCGGCTCCGCCCGTCCGTGGCGCTCTTACAGGGACTCAGTGCCATAGCGTCCTCCATTCTGACGGTTTTGTCCTAGTAAACCGGCGGTTTCTTTCTACCGCCCCGTCCTTTTTCGTGGTATTATCATATCAGAAGCCGGCCCTATCCGCAAGGCCCTGTTTGGGCGGGGACCGTATTTAGGAGGTGCGCAATGTTTAAGATCATGATGCTTCCGGACTCGGAGAACTTTTTGAACGTGGTGGAGCGCAGCCGGGGGCAGGTGCTGCTCCACCTGCCGGACAATACCCGCTGCGACCTGAAACGGGACCACACCGCCCGGCAGCTGCTCCGGGTAATGCGCCCCAGCCCGGACGGCCTGTGCATCAGCCTCTCCGACTCCAGGGACGTCCCCGCCTTTTTGGAGTACATGATCGGCTCCGCCAGGCAGTACTGTTAGCTCCCCCCCACATCAAATTGTCCCCGGGACGGTTGCCCCGGGGCGTCTTTTGTGCTACAATAGCGGCAGTCTTTTCAGAAAGCAGGTTTCTCATCATGGCCGCTGACATCCTAGTCGTAGACGACGAGTCCGCCATCGCCGACCTGGTGGAGCTCTATTTGAAGAACGAGGGCTTCGCCGTCCACAAGTTCGGCAGCGCCGGGCCCGCCCTGGCCTACGTGGAGGCCTCGCCCCCGGACCTGGCGGTGCTGGACGTGATGCTCCCCGACATGGACGGCTTTACCCTCTGCCAGCGCATCCGGGAGCGGCACCTCTTCCCCATCCTCATGCTCACCGCCCGGGTGGAGGACATGGACAAGATCACCGGCCTCACCCTGGGGGCGGACGACTACGTCACCAAGCCCTTCAACCCCCTGGAGCTGGTGGCCCGGGTGAAGACCCAGCTCCGGCGCTACACCCGCTACAACCGGCCTCCCCAGGCCGAGCCCCAAGAGCTGGACATCCGGGGCCTCCAGATTTCCCAGGAGACCCACAAGTGCCTCCTCTACGGCGAGGAGCTGGCCCTGACCCCCCTGGAGTTCTCCATCCTTTGGCACCTCTGTTCCCGCCAGGGCCGGGTGGTCTCCAGTGAGGAGCTCTTCGAGGCCGTCTGGGGAGAGAAGTACATGGACAGCAACAACACCGTCATGAGCCACATCGCCCGGCTGCGGGAAAAGCTCCACGAGCCCAGCCGGAGGCCCAAGTTCATCAAAACCGTCTGGGGGGTGGGGTATACCATTGAATGACTACAGTTACACCAGGCCCCTGTCCCGGAGGCTCCTGGGCCAGTACGCCCTGAGCCTCTTCGGCTGCCTGGGGGTCCTCTGCTTCCTGCTCCTGGCCAGCGTCTTCTTTTTCTCCACCTTCTCCTTTTGGCAAAACAGCGTCATCCTGACCTACCTCGTTTACTTTGGCCGGGAGTACACGCTCCTCCTCTTCCTCCTCGGCCTGGCCACCTCCTGGATTGCCTGCACCGTCCACTTCATCCGCAAGCCCCTGGACTACCTGGACGAGATGGTGGAGGCGGCGGAGCAGCTGAGCCGGCCCGGCGAGGAGCCCATCCTTCTCTCCCCGGAGCTGTCCATCCTGGAGGAGCACCTGAACTGGGCCCACAGCCAGGCCCTCCGGGACCAGCGGGCCGCCCGGGAGGCGGAGCAGCGGAAGAACGACCTGGTGGTCTACCTGGCCCACGACCTGAAGACCCCCCTCACCAGCGTCATCGGCTACCTGACCCTCCTCCGGGACGAGCCGGACCTGCCCCCGGACCTCCGGGCCCGGTACACCGGCGTGGCCCTGGACAAGGCGGAGCGGCTGGAGGACCTCATCAACGAGTTCTTCGACGTGACCCGCTTCAACCTCACCCACATGGAACTGGAGCGCCGCCCCTGCGACCTGAGCCGCATGCTCCAGCAGGTGGCCAGCGAGTTCGCCCCCCTGCTGGAGGAACGGGGCCTCACCGCCGCCCTGGACCTGCCCGAGGCCCTGTCCTATCCCTGCGACCCGGACAAGCTGGCCCGGGTGTTCGACAACCTGCTGCGCAACGCCTGCCACTACGCCCAGGAGGGCACCGCCGTGGACATCGCCGCCCGGGCGGAGGAGGACGGGGCCGCCCTCCTCACCTTCACCAACCGGGGCGTCACCATCCCCCCGGACAAGCTGGGGCGCATCTTCGAGCAGTTTTTCCGCCTGGACTCCTCCCGGGCCACCCATACCGGCGGCGCGGGCCTGGGCCTGGCCATCGCCAAGGAGATCGTGGAGCTCCACGGCGGCTCCATCGCCGCCCGGAGCGAGGAGGGGGTCACCACCTTCACGGTGCGCCTCCCCGCCCCGCAAGAAATTCACAAGAATTTCGAGGGAAATTCCTAAGAACTTCTCAAAAAAGCCTCCAAACCTTCCCCGCCCCGATCTGTTAGGATAAAGCCAACAGATCGGGGCGGCTTTTTCCGCCTCCAGGAAAGGTTTGATGGACGATGAAACGCATTCTAGTCTTCTTCGGCGGCTGCTCCAGCGAGTACGGCGTGTCCCTCCAGTCCGCCCACGCGGTGCTGACCCACATGAACCGGGAGACCCTCCGCCCCCTGCCGGTGGGCATCACCCGGGAGGGCCGCTGGCTCTACTACCCCGGCCCCCTCTCCCGCCTCCCGGCGGGGGACTGGCAGGAGGACCCCTCCTGCGTCCCCTGCGTCCTGCCCCCGGACCGGGGCCGGAGGGCCCTGCTGCTCTCCGGCGGGCGGGCCCTGGAATTTGACGCCGCCTTCCCCGTCCTCCACGGGAAAAACGGGGAGGACGGCACCCTCCAGGGTCTGCTGGAGCTGGCGGGCATTCCCCTGATCGGCTGCGGGACCCTCTCCAGCGCCCTGTGCATGGATAAGGACCGGGCCCACAAACTGGCGGCCCTGGCGGGGGTGCCCAGCCCCCGGGGGGCGGTCTTCTCCGCCGGAACTCCGGAAGAGGAGGTCGCGGCGGCGGCGGAACGGCTGGGCTATCCCCTGTTTGTCAAGCCCGTCCGGGCGGGGTCCTCCTTCGGCGTCAGCCGGGTGGAGGGCCCGGAGGGCCTGGCCCCCGCCCTGGAGGCCGCCCTGGCCCACGACAGCCGGGTCCTCCTGGAGGAGGCCGTCACCGGCTTCGAGGCGGGCTGTGCCGTCCTGGGGAACCCCGGGGAGACGGCGCTCACCGTGGGGGCCGTGGACGAGATCGAGCTGTCCGGGGGCTTCTTCGACTTCGAGGAGAAGTACACCCTCAAGACCTCCGCCATCCACTGCCCCGCCCGGCTCTCCCCCCAGAAGACGGCGGAGCTCCAGGCGGCGGCCCGGACCGTCTACGCCGCCCTGGACTGCCGGTGCTTCGCCCGGGTGGACTTCTTTCTCACGGAGGCGGGGCGGATTCTCTTCAACGAGGTCAACACCATCCCCGGCTTCACGGCCCACAGCCGCTACCCCAGCATGATGCGGGCCATCGGCCTGGACTTCCCCGCCCTGCTGGACCGCCTGGTGGAACTGGGGGTGGGGGCATGAGGGCCGTGACGCTCCGGCGGGACCAGACCGCCCGGGGGCCCCTGATTCTGGTGAACGCCGCCCACCCCCTCCGCCCCGCCGGGGACCCGGAGCTGACGGCCCCGGACGGCCGCTATCCGGACGTTCTGCTGGAGCGCCGGGCGGCGGGTCTGCTGGCGGCCTGTATCCGGGCGGCGGGGGGATTGGAGGACATCGTCCCCGTCTCCGGCTGGCGGAGCCGGGCCCAGCAGCAGTCCATCTGGGACGACACCTGGGCCCGAGAGGGGGAGGCCTTCACCCGCCGCTACGTGGCCCTGCCGGGGTGCAGCGAGCACCAGACCGGCCTGGCCATTGACCTGGGCAAGCCGGCGGAGCACATGGACTTCATCCGCCCGGACTTCCCCTGGGAGGGGGCTTGCGGGGCCTTTCGCCGCCTGGCCCCGGCCTACGGCTTCATCCTGCGCTATCCCCGGGAGAAGGAGGCCCTCACCGGCATCGGCGAGGAGCCCTGGCACTTCCGGTACGTGGGCGCGCCCCACGCGGCGCTGATGGAGCGGCACGGCCTCTGCCTGGAGGAGTACGGCCCCTTCCTCCGCACCGGGCCCAAGACCTGCCTCCTCTCCGACGGGCGGCGGATCCGGGTGTCCCGGCTGGCCTGCCCCGGGGAGACGGTGGAGGCGGAGCTGCCGGAGGGCTGCTGTCAGATCTCCGGGGACAACGACGGGGGCTTCATCCTCACCGTCTGGGAGGCCCCGGCATGACCGCCCCGGCCAAGGGCCCGGCCCTGGACCGCTTCCGCCTCCCGGCGGCGGCGCTGGTGGTGTGCATCCACACCGGCCCCCTGGCCTCCCTCAGCGCCGGGGCGGACTTCTGGCTGTGCCGCTGCCTGGCCAGGGTGGCCGTGCCCTTCTTCCTTATGGTCACCGGGCACTTCCTGGCCCGGCGGGGGTGGCGCACCACCGGGCCCTTTCTGAAAAGGACCCTTGCGATCTACCTGGCGGCGGCGGTCCTCTATCTGCCCCTGAATCTCTACAACGGCGGCTTCCCGCCCCTGGAGTGGGGGCGGCGTCTGCTGCTGGAGGGGACGCTGTACCACCTCTGGTACTTCCCCGCCCTGATTCTGGGGGTTCTCCTGGTCCGGGGGCTCCTCCGGCTGGGGGAGCCCGCCGCCCTGTTCATCGCCGGGGGGCTGTACCTCCTGGGCCTGGGCGGGGACAGCTACTTCGGCCCGGCCGCCCGCCTCCCGGGCCTGGGGGCCTTCTACCAGGGGGTCTTCGCCCTCTTCGGCTATGCCCGGAACGGCTTGTTCTACGTTCCCCTTTTTCTCCTCCTGGGGGCCGCCGGGAGGCGCTGGAGCCCCCGGGCCTCCCGGGCGGGGCTCCTCCTCTCCCTGGGGCTCCTGAGCGCCGAGGGCTTCGCCCTCCGGGCCCTGGGCTGGCCCCGGCACGACAGTATGTATCTCTCCCTGCCCCTGTGCGCGGTCTTCCTCTTCTCCCTCCTGCTGGAGCGGAACCAGGGCCAGGACCGGCGGGCCCGGCGGCTGTCCCTGCTGGTCTACCTGCTCCATCCCTGGTGCATTGTCCTGGTCCGGGCCGGGGCCAGGCGCACGGGGCTGACGGGGCCCCTGGTGGAGAACAGCCTGGGACACTTCGCCGCCGTGCTGGCCGTCTCCCTGGCCGCCGCCCTGGTCCTGGACGGCCTCCGGCCCCTGCGCCTCGCCCCCCGAGGCCGGGCCTGGAGGGAGATCGACCTCTCCGCCCTCCGGCAGAACGCCCGGGCCCTTCAGGCCCTGCTGCCCCAGGGCTGCGAGCTGATGGCCGTGCTGAAGGCGGACGCCTACGGCCACGGGGCGGCGCCCTCCGCCCGGCGCCTCCGGCGGGCCGGGGTCCGGGCCTTCGCCGTGGCCTGCCTGGAGGAGGGGATCGCCCTCCGCCGGGGCGGCGTCCGGGGGACCATCCTGATCCTGGGCTACACCCCGCCGGAGGAGGTCCCCCTGCTCCGCCGCTGGCGGCTGACCCAGACCGTGGCGGACGAGGCCCACGGCCACGCCCTGGCGGACCGGGGGGAGCCCCTGGACGTCCACCTGGCCCTGGACACGGGGATGCACCGCCTGGGCATCCCCGCGGAGGACGCCGCCGCCCTGGTCCGGCTCTACCGGCGGCGGGAGCTGCGGATCAAGGGGCTCTTCTCCCACCTCTGCGTCCCGGACGACCCGGCCCGGGAGGACTACACCAACCAACAGCTAACCCGCTTCTACCAGGCGGCGGACCAACTCCGGCAGCAGGGCCTGGACCCCGGGAAGCTCCACATCCAGGCCAGCTACGGCCTTTTGAACCTGCCGCCCCAGCCCTGCGCCTACGCCCGGGCGGGCATCGTTCTCTACGGCGTCCCCAGCGGGGGACCGGCGGCCCGGCGGTGGCCGGAGCTGCGGCCCGTGCTGTCCCTCCGGGCCCGGGTGGCCTGCGTGCGGACGCTCCGCCCGGGGGACCGGGCGGGCTACGGCCTGGCCTTCCAGGCGGAGCGGGAGACCCGCCTGGCGGTGCTCACCATCGGGTATGCCGACGGCCTCCCCCGGGCGCTGTCCCAGCGGGGCGGGCGGGTGCTCCTCCGGGGGCGCTCCTGCCCCATGGCGGGGCGGATGTGCATGGACCAGCTCCTGGTGGACGTGACCGGCCTCCCGGACGTGGAGCCCGGGGACGTGGCCACCCTCATTGGCCGGGACGGCGGGCTGGAGATTCCGGCGGAGGAGGTGGCGGAGCGCTGCGGCACCATCACCAACGAGCTCCTGTCCCGCCTGGGTCCCCGGGCCCGGCTGGTCTACCGAAAGTAGGAGGAAGGGGAGAGCCTGTGGGCTCTCCCCCCTTCGATCTGCGGATAAAAAAGGCTCCCTCTCAGAGGGAGCTGTCGCCGCCGGAGGCGGTGACTGAGGGAGTGATCCCCCGGGCTTTAGGGCGGCTCTTTCTCCGCTCAAAGGGCGAGC
>CAMXNV010000069.1 GCA_947245315.1 uncultured Oscillibacter sp.
TGGAAAATCTCCAGGCGGTCCTCACGGTCTTTGTTCATGCTTATAATCGTTTTGGACGCCAGAAGGACCGTTATCGTTCCCGCCATCCACGCTCTTCCCTGCCCTTTTCTATTTTTGACTTCTTTTAACTCTCCTTTTGGACACTCCCTGGGAGAAGAAAGGGCTTGACTTTGGGGGCCCTCTGAGGTGTAATATAAGGGATATTCAATATTGCAGAAAGCAGGAGGAAACGACCATGGTAAAGCAGACGGCGGGCCGGGATCAGCTGGGGGACTTCGCCCCCAAGTTCGCGGAGCTCAACGACGACGTGCTCTTCGGCGAGGTTTGGAGCCGGGAGGGGAAGCTGTCCCTAAAGCTGCGCTCCATCCTGACGGTCTCCGCCCTGGTGAGCAAGGGGCTCATCGACAGCTCCTTCCAGTTCCACGTGCGAAGCGCCAAAGCGAACGGCGTCACCAAAGACGAGATGGCGGAGATTCTGACCCACCTGGCCTTCTACGCCGGGTGGCCCAACGCCTGGGCGGCCTTCCGGGTAGCCGTGGAGGTCTACAAGGACGACGCCGGAACCGACGGCGGCCTCTTCGGCCTGGGCACGCCCAATGAGGCCTTCGCCCAATACTTTACCGGCCAATCCTACCTCAAGCCCCTGACGGACCCCCGGGAGACGATTTTCCTGGCCAACGTCACCTTTGAGCCGAGGTGCCGGAATCACTGGCACATCCACCACGCCTCCAAGGGCGGCGGGCAGATCTTGCTCTGCACCAACGGCCGGGGCTGGTATCAGGCGCGTGGAGAGGAGGCTCGGGAGCTGCTCCCCGGCGATGTGGTGTTTATCCCCGCCGGGGTGAAGCACTGGCACGGCGCGGCCAAGGACTCCTGGTTCAGCCATGTGGCCTTCGAGGCCCCCGGCGAGGACTGCTCCACCGAGTGGTGCGAGCCCGTGGACGAGGCCCTGTACGGGGCGCTGGACTGAGGAGGGACGAACATGAACAAGCTGCGCAAGGTGCTTTTGAACCTCCTGGTACTGTCGCTGCTCCTGCTGTGCGGCTGCGGCGGGAAGAACAGCGAACCCCCGGCAGAAGCTATTCCCGATGCGGAAACGCCCGCACAAGAAGAGCCTACTTCTGGGGCACAGCCCTCGGAGGAGACTCCTTCGGAGGAAGCCCCGATCTTCATCACCTTTGAGGGCACCGACCTGGAGGGGAACACGGTCTCACAGGACGTCTTCGCCCAGTCCAAGCTGACCATGGTCAACGTGTGGGCCACCTTCTGCAATCCCTGCCTGCGGGAGATGCCCGGCCTGGGGGAGCTGGCGGCGGAGTACGACCCGGCGGAGTTCCAGCTCATCGGCGTGGTCAGCGACGTGCGGGAGGGGGAGGACCAGAGCCTTGTGGAGAGCCTGGTCCAGGAGACCGGGGCGGACTACCCCCATTTGCTGGCCAACGAGTCCCTTGACCAGGCGATCCTGTCCAGCGTCAGCGGCGTGCCCACCACCTTCTTCTTCGACGGGGAGGGGGCCTATTTAGGAGGCGTCGTGGGCTCGGCGGAGAAATCGGATTGGGAGGAGCTCATCCATGAACTTCTGGAGGAACAATAGCCGCTTCGCCTGGGCGGGGGGTCTTTTGGCCGGGGTCCTCTTTCTGGGAATCGGGGCCGCCCAGGGGCAGCTTTCCGTGATCTGGAAAAAGGCCGTCATGATCTGCCTGGAATGCATCGGATTGGGGTGAGGCATGAGGAATAAGCTTCGACTGACGGTGCAGCTGCTGTTTACCATTGTGACCAACGGCTACCTGTACGGCTTCCTCAACGGGAAGATTTACCGGGGGAGCCTGAAATACGTCTGCGTCCCGGGGCTGAACTGCTATTCCTGCCCCGGGGCCGTGGCGGCGTGCCCCATCGGGGCCTTGCAGGCCCTGCTGAACCAGCGGGGCTTTCACGTGCCCTTCGCCGCCCTGGGCTTCTTCTTCGTATTTGGAAGCCTTTTGGGCCGCTTCGTCTGCGGCTGGCTGTGCCCCTTCGGGCTGGTGCAGGACCTTTTGTACAAGATCCCCCTATTCAAAAAGCGGAAGCGCCTGCCCGGCCACCGGGTTTTGAAGTACGGAAAGTACGCGGTGCTGGCGCTCCTGGTGGGCGCCGGTTCCATGTTCCTGTTCGGGGGCTTCGCCAAGGTCCCGGCCTTCTGCAAATACCTGTGTCCCTCGGGCACCCTGCTGGGGGCCCTTCCCCTGCTGGGGACCAACGAGGCGCTGCGGAGCCAGGCCGGGGGGCTGTTCCTCTGGAAGCTGGGGATTTTGCTGGCCATCGTCCTGCTGTCCGTGAAGGTGTTCCGGCCCTTCTGCCAGTACCTGTGCCCCCTGGGGGCCGTCTACGGCTGGTTCAATCGGTTCAGCCTCGTGCAGATTCACTGGGAGAAGGGGGCGTGTACCGGCTGCGGGGCCTGTGAGCGGGCCTGTCCCGCGGCGCTCTCCCGCCGGGAGATTTCCCGTTCCCCGGAGTGCATCCGGTGCGGGAAGTGCGTGGAGGCCTGTCCGGAAAGGTGTCTGCGTTTCACGGGAAAGGCCGGGGAGAACCCGACGCAATCGCCGTCATTTTGATCGGGCTTTCAAAACGCAGTATGGCGCTCAGCTCCGCCATACTGCGTTGATTTGTCATAGAAACTGTGCCGCCGCCTATTGGTACAGCTTATTATTGTGGAATTCGGAGATTTTCCCCTTGACAATTCCCTGGATTTCCTGTAAACTAAGGTGCGTTGTAAAGCTCCGGAGCTTTACACGGCGGAAGGGGGGCTTCTTTTGAAGAATCAGACCTATCGCATGACGATGCTCTTTGACTTCTACGGAGAGCTCCTGACCCCGCGGCAGAAGGAGTTTTTTGACCTCTATTACAATGAGGACCTCTCCCTGGCCGAGATCGCCGAGAACGCCGGTATTTCCCGCCAGGGCGTCCGGGACGTCATCGTCCGGGCCGAGGCCGCCATGCAGGAGGTGGAGGACAAGACGGGCATCATCAAGCGCTTCCTGGCCCGCAATGCCCACCTGGACACCATTACGGAGGCCGCCGGGGAGATCGCGACTCTCAATTACCGGCAGTTTGAGGACCGCCGTCTGGCGGAGCTGGCGGAGCGGATCCGCCAGGAGGCCGCCGCGCTGAAGGAATGAGCTTATGGCATTTGAAGGATTGACCGAAAAATTAAACGCCGCCTTTAAGCGCCTCCGGGGCAAGGGACGGCTGACGGAGAACGACGTCCGGGAGGCCATGCGGGAGGTCCGCCTGGCCCTGCTGGAGGCCGACGTCAGCTATAAGGTGGTCAAGGAGTTCGTGGCCGCCGTCACCGAGCGGGCCATCGGCTCCGACGTGCTGGACAGCCTCACCCCCGCCCAGCAGGTGGTGAAGATCGTCAACGAGGAGCTGACGGGCCTCATGGGGGGCGCCAACGCCCGGATCACCATGGCCAACTCGGGCCCCACCGTCGTGATGATGGTGGGCCTCCAGGGCGCGGGCAAGACCACCACCACCGCCAAGCTGGGCGGCCTGATGCGGCGGCAGTACCAGAAGCGCCCCCTGCTGGCGGCCTGTGATGTGTACCGTCCCGCCGCCATCGAGCAGCTCAAGGTCGTGGGGGGACAGATGGACCTCCCGGTCTTCGAGGAGGGCCAGGGGGACCCGGTGAAGATCGCCGGGAACGCCATCCGCCACGCCCGGGACCACGGCAGCGACATGGTCTTCCTGGACACCGCCGGGCGGCTCCACGTGGACGAGAACCTGATGGACGAGCTGAAGCGGATGAAGGCCGCCGTCCATCCCAACGAGATTCTGCTGGTGGTGGACGCCATGACGGGCCAGGACGCGGTGAACGCCGCCTCGGCCTTTGACGAGGCCCTGGGCATCGACGGCGTCATCCTCACCAAGCTGGACGGCGACGCCCGGGGCGGCGCGGCCCTGTCCATCCGGGCGGCCACCGGGAAGCCCATCAAGTTCGCGGGCACCGGCGAGAAGCTGGACATGATCGAGCCCTTCCACCCGGACCGCATGGCCTCCCGCATTCTGGGCATGGGCGACATGCTGTCCTTCATCGAGAAGGCCGAGCAGGCCTATGACGAGAAACAGGCCGCCAAGCTGGAGGAGAAGCTCCGGAAGAACCGCTTCACCCTCCAGGATTACTACGACCAGCTCCAGCAGCTGAAAAACATGGGGGACCTGAGCCAGCTTCTGGGCATGATGCCCGGGGGGCTGGGCAAGCAGCTCCAGGGGGCCAACATCGACGAGCGGCAGATGGCCCGGACGGAGGCCATCATCCTCTCCATGACTCCCCTGGAACGGGAGAACCCCCAGGTGCTGAACGCCAGCCGGAAGAAGCGCATCGCTGCGGGCTGCGGGCTGGAGGTGGTGGACGTGAACCGCCTCTTGAAGCAGTTCGACCTGATGCAGCAGCTCACCAAGCAAATGAGCAAGGGCCGGATGCCCCAGCTGGGGGGCATGGGAGGCGGCATGAAGAACGCCCGGCTCCACGGCTTCGGGAGGAAGAAGCGCTTCCGCTGAGAGGCGGCGGGCACTTCGAAGAACAGGATTTCAACCTAGTTAAGGTGAAATATAAAAAATAATCAAAATATTTTTGGAGGTACAACAACATGGTTAAGATCAGACTGCGCCGCATGGGCGCCAAGAAGGCCCCCTTCTATCGCGTTGTGGTGGCGGACTCCCGCTTCCCCCGGGACGGCCGCTTCATCGAGGAGATCGGTACGTACAACCCCTGCGTGTCTCCCGCCGAGATCAAGATTGACGCGGAGCGGGCCCAGGCTTGGATCAAGTCCGGCGCTCAGCCCACCGACACCGTCCGGGCTCTGCTGAAAAAAGTGGACGTCCTCTGATCCGGAGGGCGGCACATGAAGGACTTGCTGCTCTATATCGCCAGGAACCTGGTTGACAATCCCGACGCGGTCTCGGTGACGGAGAGTGTGTCGGAGGGTCAAGAGGTGACGCTGGAGCTGCGGGTTGCCCCCGAGGACATGGGAAAGGTCATTGGGAGGCAGGGCCGCATCGCCAAGGAAATCCGCACCGTAGTCCGCTCCCGCGCCCAGCGAGACGGCCTAAAGGTTTCCGTCGATATCATGGACTGACACTTTCTTGAAAGAAAGTGTCCAAAGAACTTTAGCGCGCTCCGGGGGTCCGGCGGTCCACCGGGCTGGAGCGACGGCAACGAAGTATGCGCTTTGCCGGAAGCTGATAAAGAAAGGCTGGCTTGGAGGTCTCCAGGCCAGTCTTTTTTAGTGTCATGGGAGGCTGCGCCGCTTCGACCGAGAAAACTCCCCGCCCCACAAAAATGAGGACCGGCTTGGAAAACATCCAAACCGGCCCTCTTATTAAAGCCAAACTAAGTTGCCGTCGCTCCAGCCTGGAAAACCACCGGACCCCCAGAGCGAGCGAAAGCTCTTTTGCCTACTTTGCCACAAGTGGCTCTGAGGCTCTAGGGCTCCTGCTTCGCACTCGCTAAGAGCCTCACATCTCTCGAGAAAAGTAGGGCGAGGGAGGAGAGGGATTGGAGCTGGGGAGGTTTTACGGAGGATTTTAGGGTGACGGTGTCTTCCAGGATGGTCATGTCCTTCATGGTGCTCAGGAGCTCCCGCATCTGCTTGCCGGACTGGGGGGCCCAGGTGCCGTTCTCGATGAGGGCCACCGTGCGGTTCCGGAGCCCGTGGGACTTGAGGTCCCGGAGAAGGTTCTCCATGGGGGTGTAAATCTCCCCGTTGTAGGTGGCGGAGGCAAAGACCAGGTGGCTGCACCGGAAGGCCTCGGCCACCAGGTAGGACACGTGGACGTGGGACACGTCGTAGAGGCGCACGTCCCGGACGCCGTTGTCCGCCAGCCGGGCCGCCAGAATCTCGGCGGCGTTTTCCGTGTTGCCGTAGATGGAGCCGCAGAAGATCGCCACCGTCTCGTCCTCGGGGGTGTAGGAGCTCCAGCGCTGGTACTTCTCCACGAACCAGCCGATGCTCTTCCGCCAGATGGGCCCGTGGAGGGGGCAGACGAGCTGGATGTCCAGGCCCGCCGCCTTCTTCAGAAGGGTCTGGACCTGGGGGCCGTACTTGCCCACGATGTTGGTGTAGTAGCGCCGGGCGTCGGGGAGCCACTCGGCCTCGAAGTTCACCTCGTCGGCGAAGATGTTCCCGTTCAGGGCGCCGAAGGTGCCGAAGGCGTCGGCGGAAAAGAGGACCTTGTCCGTGGCGTCATAGGTGACCATGACCTCCGGCCAGTGGACCATGGGGGCCAGGACAAAGGTGAAGCTGTGCCGCCCGGTGGGGAGCACGTCCCCCTCCTTCACCGCTGTGCAGCGGCCGGTGACGTCGGCGTCAAAGAACTGGCCGATCATGGAAATGGCCTTGGCGCTGGCCACAATCTGCGCCTCCGGGTGGGTGCGGAGCACCGCGCCCAGGGTGGAGCAGTGGTCCGGCTCCATGTGGTTCACGATCACGTAGTCCAGGGGGCGGCCCTGGAGGCCGTGCTCCAGGTTCTCGTAGAAGTGGGCCCCCACGGCGCTGTCCGCCGTGTCCAGGAGGACCGTCTTCTCGTCCAGAACCAGATAGGCGTTGTAGCTGACGCCCCGGGGAACGGGGAACACGTTCTCAAAGAGGCTGAGCCGCCGGTCGGAGCCGCCGATGAGGAGAATATCCGGGGTGATCTTCCGTACACAATGCATGGTTTGCTCTCCTTTGCGTATGATATAGTTTTTGCAAGGTTAATCTACCCTAAATTCCCCGGTTTGTCAAGGGTTTGAGGCAATAACAGGGACGCGCCTCCCCCAAAGAGGCCCGGCAGGCGGCCGCGCGCTCCAAAACACAGACAGGGGTACGAAGCGGCCCGTCTCCGCTCCATACCCCCGGCTTCCGTTCTCCTCTTACTCCAGGACGATTCGATTCTCCTCGGCGTGAATATTGCAGTTTTCCTCTATCGTCGTCACCTCTTCCCTCAGCCTTCCGATCTGAACGTCCAGGGCGGGGTACAGCTTTTCACACCGGATCCGCCCCTTGCTCTTCCTGTTCAGCGCCTGGTTCACGGTCTTCAGCTGCGCCGCCAGCTCCTCCCGCTTCTTCATATAAAGCTCCCGCTGCTCCACAAGCTGGTCCAGCAGCGCTTTCTCCGTCTCCGAAATCCGGTTCCCCTTCCTCCTCAGGCCGGTGATGGGCTTCCACAGCTTTTCCAGAATCTCCTGGGTGCTTGCCAGCTCCTCCTTGAGCCGGTTCCAGGAGTCCGGGACATCCGGCGGATAGCCCACCGAAAACCGGCTGCGGCCCCCGGCCAGGTTGCCGATCCGCAGGCACAGCACGCTGTCCCCCGCCCGGATTAGGCTGTTTACAATCATGCCCCGCCCGCTCATAACATAGACCGTGCCGCCGCAGCGGATGGAGCTGTTCGAGACCGTCTCCGTAATCACGCTGGTCCCGGCGCTGATTTCCGCCTGTTCGATCACCGAGGCCTGGATTTGACCCGAGGCGCTTAAAAACGTCCTGCCCTCGGTTCCATAGACGCCCCGCTGCACGCGGATGGTCCCCCCGGTGGAGGTAACCCGGGCCTCTCCCACCCTTCCGTTGATCACGATCTCGCCGGAGGCCTCTATTTCAACGCCCCCGTCCACGTTTCCTCCGATATAGAGATTGCCGGAAATCTGGAGCGCCCCCTGGAATTGGTCCAGATCCCCCTCTATGATCTTCTGCGCATGAATGCAGAACAGATCGTTTTCAATATAGAGGATACCATCCGCACCGGCCAAGAGGGCCTGGCCTCCCCGTCCAATCTCCGTGTTTTTTCCCTGAGGCACGAGGGCGCAGGAGACCTCCGGCGGGGGGAGCGGCCGCCCCGTGACGTCCATCCCCTCTGTTCCGGCCCTCGGGGCCCGGATCAGGCAGATGACGGAGCCCTTCCGGATGGGCTGGAGCTGAACGTCCTGGCTGAAGTCCGCCTCGCTTCCGCTCTGTACCTCCAGGCGCATATTCCTGCGCCGCTGGAAGAGCTCGGTCACCCTGCCGTCCTCTCCCGGCTGAGGGGGCTTCCCCTTGGCCACCGGGAATATGTGGAGATATCCAAATTCAAATTCCCGGCGGATCACGTTCTCCAGCACGCCGTAGCTGATGCCCTCATAGCAAAGATCGCCCAGGAACCGCTCCAGGCTGGTACCCTCTCCGCCGTTCTCCGGCGGGAGGAGGCAGGCGTAAGCGCTCATCCGGTCCGGCGACAGGAAAAAGACCGGCTCCGCCTTCATGGGGGCCAGCTCGCCCTCCATGGCCTTTTTGCGCCGGGCCCTGCACGCCTCTTTTAGGGCCCAGATAAACGCCTCCACCGTCTCGCTGTCTTCCGGGTACTGCTCCTTCGCCTCCGCACCGCTGGTCTCCAGCTCTGAAAACATCCTTCTGTAAGGAGTGGAATGAAATGCTTTTTTTTGCTGTTCGCCTGTCTCTTTTGAGATCAAACGATCAAAAATCGACACCTTCATCCCCGCCTTTTTCTAAACTTCGCATGGACAGCCGTCTTCCGCGCCCCGGCAGCCTGCGGCTTTACCGAATTAAATGCATTGTATCATTTCCGGGGAGAATTATCAAGCATAATCGGCGAAGGGGGAGTATCCAACTGCGCATTTTAACAAGAGAAATTCGACGTAGGGGCCGCCGCCTTCGGCGGCCCGTTCCTCTGAAACTGCCGGGGTATCCAGAGAACCAGGCGGCCCAAGGGGGCCGCCCCTACAGGATAAAATCTTCGAATGGGACACTCCTCGGCGAAGGAACCCTTTCCCTGCCGTTTTTCAGGAAATATCCTGAATCAATCCCCCCGCGGCGTCTCCGGTCCCATGGCCCGGTGCAGCCTGGCCAGCCACTCCAGCAGCAGCGGGACATTCTTCCCGCTGTCGCCGTCGTTGTCCCGGGACAGGAGGCCGATGATCCTCTGAACATGGGCGAGCTCCTCCGGCGGGAAGTCCGCGAAGGGCGGCGGCGCGTCCGCCTCCAGGCGGAAGAGGTCAAACTGCGCCACGGCGGAGAGGAACGCGTAGGTCTTATAGGAAAACAGGCAGGAGACCATATCCAGGCTTCCGCCGGGGGCGGGGCGGAGGCTGTGGAAGTCGTACATAAACAGCACGCAGCAGCTCCCCGGCTCCAGTGGGTATTCCCGCCCGTTGACCAGCAGCGTCCCCCCCGGGCCCGTTGGGCTCCCGCAGGAGGCGGTTGATGTCGCTCTTGGTGAGGAAGAGGGTCTGGGCCCAGGAGTCGCAGGTGACGGACCGTTGGAAGCGCTCCGCCACCGGGGCCGCCGTCTGGGAGTCCATCATCTTCCACCGGCCGCCTCAGAACCTGCTGGAGGCGGCTTCCCTGCCCGGGCCCCCTAGCGCGCCCGCGAGAAAAGCCTGTCTGGAAGCCAGATTTCCGGCCTCCAAACAGGCTCTGAATTTTAGCCGGAGCCGTTCTTACTCCGGGACATGTAAACCCCCAGCTCCCGCTGGGCCCGCCGGTACTGCTCCGCGCTGAAGGCGGCCTTCCCCCGCCGGATGGACAGCACGCCGTCCTTCACAAGCTGCGCGAGGGTGCGGTTGATGGTCTTCTCCGTCAGGCCCACCTCCTCGCTGATCTGCCGCCGGGTCTTGTTCAGCACCGCCTGGCCCGCCGCCGGGACGCCCTGCTCCTCCGCCTGGCGGACCAGGTATTTCAACAGCACATACTTGGCCGAGTAAAACAGCCGCTCCCCCCGGTTGTAGCTGGAGCAGTACAGCTTGGCGGCCACGTGGCGGCTCACCGCCCGGAGGAGGTCTATGTCCTGCCGGAGCCAGGCGTCGAAGGTCTCCACCGGCAGGAAGGCCAGGAGGCAGTCCGTCACCGTCTCGATGGTCACCGAGGTGGTGGCGGCCTCCGCCAGCAGGGTCACCTCCCCGATGAAGGACACCGCCTCGTTCATCTCGATCATGAACACGTTTCCGTTCTCAAACTCGTTTACCACCCGGAAGGTCCCTTGCAGCAGGATGCCGATCTGCTCCAGGGGGCTGTCCTTCTGGTGGATGAGGGCGTGGGCGGGGTAGGTCTTCAGCTGAAACCGGCCGTCCAGCTCCCCGGGTATCCGGGCGGTGAATTCCCGCAGTCCCGGGGCCAGCTCCCGCAGCTCGGCGTAGCGCATGGCGCTCCCTC
>CAMXNV010000070.1 GCA_947245315.1 uncultured Oscillibacter sp.
ACTCCCTCAGTCACCGCCTCCGGCGGCGACAGCTCCCTCAGAGAGGGAGCCTTGGGGCTCCACCGGCGGCGAATTGAGGGCATCATACACAAGGGCCATGCATGCCTCACCCGCCGGCACGACTGGTAAACCACTTAAAAGGAGAAACTCTATGAACCGAATCTATTTTGCCTCGGAGAGTGTGCGCTGACCGGGAGACTGGCAAATCACACTCGCCTTTCCTCCCGGAAGCTCTGGCACATCTTCAGGAGGAACCATGAACCGAGAAAACAAGCGAAAGCTCTACGAAAAGGGCTATTACAAAACCCACCCCTGTACCGACGCCTTTACCTGTCGGGTCTGCGGCCGCCTGGTCACCCCCGGCGGCGCGGGCACCGGCCACCGCAACCACTGTCCCAACTGCCTTTCCAGCGTCCACCTGGACGAGGAGCCCGGCGACCGGGCCGCGGACTGCGGCGGCGTCATGGACCCCATCGCCGTGTGGGTCCGGAAGGACGGCGAGTGGGCCCTGGTCCACCGCTGCCGCCGCTGCGGGGCGCTGAGCTCCAACCGGGTGTCGGCGGACGACAATCCCATGAAGCTGATGAGCATCGCCATGAAGCCCCTCTGCGCGCCTCCCTTCCCACTGGAGCGGATCGAGGAGCTGACCGCCCTCATGGGGGGCAGCGGGTCTTTGCGATAACGCAAAAACAGGGCAAGGCCGGAAGGCCTTGCCCATTCCAAACCGGAAGGACTGTCTTTCTATGAACCATTACGCAGCCATCGCCTCCGTCCTGGAGGCGGAACACCTGGACGCCGTCCTCCTCACCGGGGAGGCCAACCGCTTCTACGCTTCCGGCTTCTTCACCCCCGGCGCCGACGCCACGGCCCTGGTCACCCGTAAGGACGCCGTCTTCTTCACCGACGCCCGGTACACCGAGGCCGCCGCCCGGCGCTTGGAGGGGGCGGAGCTCCGGGAGGTCAAGCCCGGGAAGAGCCTCATAGACCAGCTCCGGGAAGTTCTCTTCCTCAAGGGCGTCCGCCGCCTGGGCTTTGAGGACGCCGCCATGACCGTCCGGTCCCTCCGGCGGCTGGAGAAGGCCCTGCCGGAGGAGGGCCGCCCTCACTGCGAGCTGATCCCCGCGTCGGAGCCCCTTTTGAAGCTCCGCCAGACCAAGGACCCCGAGGAGCTCACCGCCATGGAGGCCGCCCAGGGCATCGCCGAGCGGGCCCTGGAGGACATCTTGAAGGAGCTCCGCCCCGGCGTCACGGAGAAGGAGATCGCCGCCCGGCTCCAGTACCTCATGCTGCACTACGGCGCGTCGGATATGTCTTTTGACCCCATCGTGGTCTCCGGGCCCAACGGCAGCCTGCCCCACGGCGTGCCCTCGGAGAAGGAGCTTCAATCCGGGGAGTTCGTCACCATGGACTTCGGCTGTATCTACGGGGGCTACTGCTCCGACATGACGCGCACCGTGGCCCTGGGCTCCGCCACGCCGGAGATGGTGCGGGTCTACCAGACCGTCCTCTCCGCCCAGCGGGCGGGCATCGCCGCCGCCCGGGCCGGGGTCTCCGGCAAGGCGGTGGACGCCGCCGCCCGGGCCGTCATCGAGGAGGCGGGCTATGGGGAATACTTCACCCACAGCTTCGGCCACGGCGTGGGAGTGGAAATTCACGAGGCCCCCAACGCCTCCTCCGCCAATGAGGCCCCCCTGCCCGCCGGGGCCGTGATCTCGGCGGAGCCGGGCGTCTACCTCCCGGGAAAGCTGGGCGTCCGGATCGAGGACGTGATTCTCATCACCCCGGAGGGCTGCCGGAACCTCACCCGCGCCCCCAAAGACCTACTAATTCTTTGATGAGTGAGGAGTTAGGAGTGAGGAGTTAGGAGTTTTCCCATTCCGGAGAATTCCCCCACAAACCATAACTCCTAACTCCTATCTTCTCACTCCTAACTGATCGAACGGAGGATTTTATGATGCTCATGCTCTGTTATCCCAAGTGTTCTACTTGCCAGAAGGCCAAGAAGTGGCTGGAGGAAAAGGGCCTCGGCTGCGAGGTCCGGGACATCAAGCTGGAGAACCCCACGGCGGAGGAGCTCCGCAGGTGGTGGACCGCCAGCGGCCTGCCCTTGAAGCGCTTTTTCAACACCAGCGGCCTCCAGTACAAGGCCCTGGGCCTGAAGGACAAACTCCCCGGCATGGACGAGGAGGCCCAGCTGGCCCTCCTGGCCACCGACGGCATGCTGGTCAAGCGCCCCCTCCTGGTGGGGGACGGCTTTGTCCTCACCGGCTTCCGTCCCAAGGAGTGGGAGGAGAAGCTGGGATGATCGCCCGCCTGGACTTCGCCCCCCTGGACGGCATTACCAAGCGGGTCTTCCGCCAGGTGTGGCACAAGCGCTTCGGCGGGGCGGACCGCTTCTTCATCCCCTTCGTCTCCCCCACGGACCAGCACATCCTCACCCCCCGGGACCGCCGGGAGCTGGAGAACCCGGAGGGGCTCCCCCAGGTCCCCCAGGTGATGGCCAAGCGGGCGGCGGACTTCGTCTGGGCGGCGGGGGCCCTGGCGGACATGGGCTATACGGAGGTCAACCTGAATCTGGGCTGTCCCTCCGGCACCGTCACTGCCAAGGGGAAGGGCTCCGGCCTGCTGATGGACCCGGAGGCCCTGGACCGCTTTCTGGAGGAACTTTTCTCCGGCGTCTCCGTCCCCGTCTCCGTGAAGACCCGGCTGGGCTACAACGTTCCGGAGGAGTTCCCCCGGCTGCTGGAGGTCTTCAACCGCTACCCCATTGCCTGCCTCACGGTCCACCCCCGGGTCCGGCCTGAGAAGTACCGGGGGGAGGTCCACCTGGACGCCTTCGCCCTGGCCCTGGCGGAGAGCCGGAACCCCGTCTGCTACAACGGCGACCTGACCTCGGTGGAGGGCGTCCGGGCCCTGGAGGCCCGCTTTCCCGGCCTGGAGGCCGCCATGCTGGGGCGGGGGGCCATCGCGGACCCGGCCCTGTTCCGGCGGCTCCGGGGCGGCCCGCCCGCCACAAAAGAAGAGCTCCAGGCCTTCACGGCGGAGCTCTACCAGGCCTATCAGGACTTCTACGGCCAGGCCGCCCCGGCCTCCCAGCGGATGAAGGAAATCTGGTTCTATCTCTCCCACCTCTTCGAGGGCGGCCAGCGCCTGGGGGGCCGGATGCGCCGCTCCCGGGGGCCCCGGGCCTACGAGGAGCTGGAGGCCCAGATTTTCCGGGAGCTCCCCCTGCGGGACCGGCCCGAGGGACAGCTGGTCTAACTGGAAAACTTCCACAAACCGGGCTGCCATTTCCGGATTGCAAAACTCCGTGGATTGTGCTATAATAGAACTACTTTTCCCCGTAAGGAGGCCTCGCAATGACCATTGAACAGATCGACCGCCCGCAGCGCAAGTGGGAGGCGAAGGAGCTCCTGCGCTCCGCCCAGGTGTCCCCCATGGGGATGACGGCCCTCTATATGGGCCTGCTGATTCTCCTGGGCCTGGTCTCCTCCATCGCGGACAGCGGCTTCACCGGCATTTTTATCTCCATCTTCACCTCCCTGCTGGGCACCGTCCTGGGGGCCGGGTTCGTCCTGTACTGCATGGCCATCCGCCGGGGAGAGCGGACGGAGTACCTGACGCTGTTCGACGGGTTCTCCTTTGTGGGCAGGCTGATCCTGCTGGACATCCTCACCAGCCTGTTCGTCTTTTTCTGGACCCTGCTCTTCATCATCCCGGGCTTTGTGGCGGCCTACCGCTATCGCTTCGCCAAATTCAATCTCTACGAAAACCCCGGCATCGGCGTCCTGGAGGCCCTGGAGATGAGCAAGCGGCAGACCTACGGCTACAAGTTCCAGCTCTTCACCCTGGACCTGAGCTATCTGGGCTGGACCCTGACGGCCCTGCTGCCGGTCCTTCTCCTCAACGCCGCCATCAACTACCAGTTCATCATGCGGATTTACACCGGCGGCCCGCCTGTCCCCACGGACAGCTTCTGGGGCGTGCCCATGATCGTCTGGAACCTGGCCCTGGGGCTCTGGCAGCTGGCCGTGTCCCTGTTCTACCTGCCGGAGCTCACCTGTGTGGAGCTCAGCTATTTTGAGACCGCCAAGAACGGCCTCAGCAATGCCAACCCCACCCCCTGGGACGGCTGGACGCCCCCCGACGGGCTGGGCTGAGAAACGCATAACCCCCAAGGCTGTAAGCCTTGGGGGTTTCCTTTGCCCGTAGGCAGGGAGAGACAGCGGAGCCTCGCCCCTCAAAACCCGGGGAACTGCTTCCGCACATAGCCGCTCCGCCGGAGGGCCATGGCCAGCAGCGTGGACGCCGCCGCGCCGAAGACGGCCTGAACCAGGTTGCTGGGAATCCCCGCCGCGCTGCCCAGGAGGCAGAGATGCAGGGCCCCGCCGCCGGAGAGGGCGGCCAGCAGCCCGTCGAAGAGCCAGTAGCCCGCCACCATGATGGCCTCCGCCGCCCCGGCGCAGAGGAGGAGCCCCCGCTTCCCCAGGGCCCGGTACAGCAGCGCCGCCGCCAGGGCCATCAGGGCCTTGATGACCAGGGTTCCGGGGACGTAGACGGCGTAGCCGGACAGCAGGTCCGCCATGGCGGGCCCCAGCCCCCCTGCCGCCGCGCCCCACAGGGGTCCCAGCAGCCAGGCCCCCAGGATCACCACCGTGTCCCCCAGGTTCATGTACCCCCCGGTGGGGGAGGGCACCTGCAACACCATCGTCGCCCCGCAGCCCAGGGCGGCGAATACCCCCGCCAGCACCAGCCGGCGGGCCTCCACCCGGCCGGCGGCCGGGGTTTTCTCTAAAGTCTTTTCCATGCGTGCTCGCTCCTTTTCCCTTTGTTGTTGCCATCATACTCCCTTTGTGATATGATGGAAATATCCAAAAATGATATTTTTTATAAGGTCAGGAGCGTGCGTACATGTTGACCTACGATCTGGAGAGCCGGGGCGGCCTGCCCCTGTACGAGTACCTGTACCGCCGCCTGCGGGACGACATTCTGAGCGGCGTCCTGGCCGCCGGGGAGCGGCTGCCTTCCAAGCGGGCCCTGGCGGAGCACCTCCGGGTGTCCGTCATCACGGTGGAGGGGGCCTACCAGCAGCTGGAGGCCGAGGGCTATGTGGACGCCCGGCCCCGGCTGGGCTTTTTCGTCTCCCCGGTGGACCAGGCCCCCGCCGCCGCCTCCCCTCCGGCGGCCTCCCGGGAGCCGCCCCCCAGGGCCTGGCGGCTGGACCTCCGGAGCGGGCGGATCGATCCCTCCTGCTTTCCCTCGGCCCTCTGGGCCCGGCTGACCCGCCGGGTCCTCTCGGAGGGCGGCCACCTGTCCCCCGCGCCGCCCCAAGGGCTCCCCGCCCTGCGGGAGGCCATCGCCCGGGACCTCCGGGACTTCAAGGGCATGGCCGTGTCCCCGGAGCAGATCGTGGTGGGTGCGGGGGCGGAATACCTGTACCTGCTCCTGGCCCAGCTCCTGGGCCGGGAGGCGGTCTTTGCCCTGGAGGACCCGGGCTATCCCAAAATCCGGCAGGTCTACGGCAAGTGGGGCGCCCCCTGCCGCCCCATCCCCCTGGACGCCCAGGGCCTGTCCATGGAGGCCCTCCGGGCCTCCGGGGCCACGGCGGTCCACCTCTCCCCCGCCCATCACTACCCCACCGGCATCGTCACCCCCATCGCCCGCCGCCAGGCCCTTCTCCGCTGGGCGGAGGAGGCGGACGGGATCGTCGTGGAGGACGACTACGACGGCGCGTTCCGCTTCACGGGCCGCCCCATCCCCACGCTTCAGAGCATCGACACCCGGGAGCGGGTGATCTACATGAACACCTTCTCCCAGACCATCTCCCCCTCCCTGCGGGTGGGCTTCATGGTCCTGCCTCCCCGGCTGCTGGAGCGCTACCGGCGGGAGCTGGGCTTTTACGCCTCCACGGTGCCCGCCCTGGAGCAGCAGGTCCTGGCCCTCTTCCTCAGCGGCGGCGGGAGCCCCGCGGGGAGCTGGTATGAGCAGCACCTCTCCCGGACCCGGAAGCAGTACCGGCTCCTCCGCTCGGCGGTGCTGGAGGCCTTCGCCGCCTGTTCCTTCACCGCCTCCCTGACGGACCGGGGCGCGGGGCTCCACTTCCTCCTGCGCCTGCGGACGGAGGAGGACGACGAGGCCCTCCGCCTTCGGGCGGAGGGCCTGGGGGTGCGCCTGAGCTTTTTGTCGGAGTACGCCGCCGTCCCCAGGGCCGCCTACGCCCACACCCTGGTGGTCAACTACGCGGGCCTGGAGGCCGGGAGACTGCCGGAGACAACGGCGCTGCTGGAGGAGGTCTTCTGGCCCGCCTGTTCTTGATTGGAGAGGAAAACCCGCTGTTCCCGCGGGTCTCAGGCTGCCGTCAGGCGGCCCGCCTCCCCGCCCCGCCGGAAGCGGACCAGGCCCGTGCGGTCCAGGGCCACCATCACCGCAGGGATGAAAACCAGCTGCAAGACGATGCCGGGGATGGCGGTGAGGAACGCGCCGGAGACAAACATCTGCCAGGTGAAGGGCTGGCCGGAGACCCCGGAGAGGAGCACCCGGGCCGCCGCCCAGACCAGCCGCCCGCCCAGCATGGCGGCAAGGAGGGAGCGGTACAGGGCCGCCACGCACTGCCAGCGGGAACGGCCGTAGAGCCAGCCCGCCAGGAGGCCGTAGGCCCCCAGCTCAAAGGCCATGGCCAGGCCGGTGGGGTACAGGGGCGGCGCGGAGAAGAGGACGTACCGGAGGGGCGGCAGGATCAGCCCCACCGCCAGGCCGTACTTCCAGCCGCAGAGGAGGCCGCACAGCAGCACCGGCAGGTGCATGGGGCAGAGCATGTTGCCGATCTGGGGAATCTGCCCCGTGAAGAAGGGCAGGATCAGCCCCACCGCCAGCAGCAGGGCGGCGGTGACCAGGGCTTGGGCGGCGCTTTGGTGTTTGTTCATGGGGAAAAACTCCCTTTCAAAGTTTTCCCGTCTTCTGACAGTCCGCCGCCTTCCTGGCGGCTGTTTTGCCGATCCTTAGTATACAGGAGGAAGGGGGATTTGCCAAGCCTTTTTTGGCCCGGGATCAACGGAGGCGTCCCGGAGAACGAAAAACGCGGCAGGGGAGCAAACCGCTCCTCTGCCGCGGGGGACGTCAGGCCGCCCGCTGGGCGTGGAGGGCCTGGGACTGTTGGGGGGGCATGGCGAAGAAGCGGAAGTCGGTCTCCCCGCCGGTGTCGCCCCAGGTGGTGTCGATGTGGTACTCCACCCCGTCCAGGGTGGCCACGGTCCAGATGTGGTTGCCCATGAAGAAGGCGGAGCAGTCGATGCCCTCCAGCTTCAAAAAGAGGTTGTAGGCCCCGGTGTAGCCGTCGCAGACGGCCAGGCGGTTGACCAGGAGGCTGTAGGGGGTGTGGCTCAGGGAGTCGTCGCCGGCCTCGTAGTCGTAGGCGCAGTTTTCGCAGACCCACTGGTAATAGACCCGGGCCTTCTCCAGCTCCGACATGTCCGGCCGGAGGGTCCCCTGGGCCCAGAGCTGGTCGTGAACCTTGACGGCGGCCTCCATGGCGGCGGTCCGCAGGGCCTCCACCTGATCGCCCGCCCCCACGGCGGTGAAGCTGATGGTCAGCAGCCCCGCGCCCCGGACGCAGTGGACCTCGTTGTACCCCTGCTCGCAGTAGCTCTTGACGATGTCCAGCATCTCGCCGATGAGCCGCTGGACCTCCTGATTGGAGAGGTTGTCGTAGTAGAGGAGGATGCGGTTCTCGCCGCTGGCCAGCATGTAGCGGATGGAGCTGTCCAGCTCCTCGTGGTTGGAGGGGCTGAGGATGTACCTCCCGGGCTCCACCAGGTCCGCCAGGGTGGCGCCCTCGGCGCTGGAGAGGCCGGTCAGGTCCCACTGGGGCCGGACCCGCAGGGCCGGGTCCACCATGCGGGTGAGCATGGCCGCAACGGCGCCCCGGGTGATGGGCTCGTTGGGGAGGAAGGAGCCGGAGGCGTCGCTTCCGGCGGCGACGCCCTTCCGGTAGAGGGCCAGGATGTCCTGGTAGTAGGGCGTGTACTCGGTGACGTCGGTGATGTAGCGCCGGGAGGCGTAGCCCTGGGTGACCAGCTCGCCGTTGACGTCGGGCAGGTCCGGCAGGGTGTTGACCAGCACGTGGGCCACCTGGGCCCGGGTGGCGGGCCGGTAAAACTCCGTGTAGCTCTCCATCTCCAGCTCCAGGCCCGTCTCCGCCTGGAGGTAGCGCAGGTAGGCCAGGGCCGCCGGGGTGGTCTCGTGGCGATAGGCCAGGGCGGCCTCCGGGTCCCCGGAGGAGCAGAGGCCCCGGATGCGCCCGGCGAAGATGACCGCCTGGCCCAGGGTCACGGCGTCCCCCAGGCCGAAGGTCCCGTCGTCCTTCCCCCCGGCCAGGCCGTACTCGTAGAGGGCGGCCACGTTGTTATAGAAGGGAGAGTCCGCCGTCAGGTCGGAGAACTCCCCGGCGTAGGTCCTCTGCCGGGCGGGGACGCCCTCCTGGGCGGCGCGGACGGGGACGGGCACCAGCAGGCACAGGGCCAGCAGCAGGGCGGGCAGGCTCTTTTTCATGGAACTCCTTTCCGACGCGTGTCTCGGAGATCAGGTGAGAATGTCCAGGTCCTCGGGGAGCCGGTCCTCCACATAGGGGTTCAGGTACTGGTTCACCAGGGCCAGGACCTCCTCCTGGTTCAGATAGATATAGGGGGACTTCCACTCCCCGGGGAGGGTGCAGAAGTCGATCTTGTCCGCCCCCATGGCGATGACCTCGCCCCCCAGCCAGACCAGGCTGCCCACGGTCAGGTCCGTCTTCACGTACTGCTGGAAGATTTTGCAGAAGCTGTCCAGTTTGGTGAGGCTGGCGGGGGTGAGGGTCTGCTTGGCCACGGCCTTGAGGAAGTCCTGCTGGGTCTGCATCCGGCCGATGTCCTCGCTGCCGTATCCGGAGCCGTCGTTGTTGTGGCGGAAGCGGACCACCTTCAGGGCCTCGGCGCCGTTCAGGTGGCGCATGCCCTTGGAGAAGTGAATGGAGAGGTCCTGATAGGGGTCGTCGTAGTCCATGTTCACGGGGATGTAGAAGTCCACGCCGCCGATGGTGTCCACCAGGGCCTGGAAGGCCCGGAGGTCCACCAGGACGGTGTAGTCCACCGGGATGCCCAGCTGCTGGGAGACGGTCTCGGCCATCAGCTCCATGCCCCCGGAGTTGTAGGCAAAATTGATTTTGTGATGTTTTCCCTTGATGCTGGCCTTGGTGTCCCGGGGGATGCTGACTCCGTATACATAGTCGTTTTCCGTGTCGATGGCCACCAGGATATTGGTGTCGCTTCCCCCGTTTCCGTCGTCCACCCCGGAGACCAGGATGGTGTAGAAAGCGGGCTTGCGCTCGTAGTGGGAGCGAAGGGTCTCCGCCTCCTCGTCGGTGAGGTCCTGAGAGTCGCCGGGGGTGTACACGGGCTGGGTGATGGTTGGGATGTCGGTCTTTTGCTCCGGGGCCCGGAAGTAGACCCGGACGGTGGCGTAGATCAGCGCCAGGAGCACCAGAAGCAGAACCAGGGTGAGCCCCCAGGGGCTGCGCTTCCGGCGGCGAAGTCTTGATGCCATGGGGAAACCTCCAATGCGCCGCAAGGGCGGCGGTGTATCGTCTATTTGAAAAGCAAGCTGCGTCGCCCCGTCCGGCGGGCCCGTTTCGCGGGGGCGGACGTGACGCCTGCTTCATTATAAAACCGGAGGCATAAAAAGACAAGAGAAAAAATAGCGGCGGAGCCGCTATTTTTTCCGTCAAAACTTCGCCAATTCTGTCATTTCTTACAAGTGATTGAAAAGATTTTCAGAAAGTTTACAACTTGGGTGAAATGGAAAGGCAGGGCGGCCCTCTCAGTCCGGCCGCAGGCCGGACGGCTCCCCTGGAGGGGGAGCCAAGTGGGTGAAGGGGGGGTAGCCGCTGCGGTTCTTTAGAGGGGAAGCAAGCGGCCGAGGGGGCTGACCTTTGGCATTTTAGAAGAAGACCATGCGTTTCTCCAACGGCAAGCCCCTTGCCTCCCCCTTTGGGGGAGGTGGCACGGCGCAGCCGTGACGGAGAGGGTTCTCCCCTTCCCGGCATCGCCCCGGCGGATCACCGGGTGCTTCCCCGGGTCCGGCGCTTGAGGGAAGGCCTTCCCGCCAGGACCGTGGCC
>CAMXNV010000071.1 GCA_947245315.1 uncultured Oscillibacter sp.
ACCTTGGGCAGCATCCGGTCCACGGCAAACTTGTCGTTGTTCTCGCAGAGGCTCCCCGCCACGTCGTAGCGGTGGTCGCAGGGGGCCCCCTCCTTCCCCATCACCGTGATGTGGTGGTAGGCCCCGTACATGGCGGGGCGCATCAGGTTGCAGGCACAGGCGTCCACGCCCACGTACTCCTTGTAGATGTGCTTCTCGTGGATGGCCCGGGTCACCAGGTGGCCGTAGGGCGCCAGCATGAAGCGGCCCAGCTCCGTGTACAGGGCCACGTCCCCCAGGCCCGCCGGGACCAGAATCTCCTCGTAGGCCCGCCGGACCCCCTCGCCGATGGCCGCGATGTCGTTGGCGGGCTCCTCCGGCCGGTAGGGCACCCCTACGCCGCCGGAGAGGTTGATGAAGGTGACATGGCACCCCGTCTCCGCTTGCAGCTCCGCCGCCAGCGCAAAGAGAATTCTGGCCAGGGCGGGATAGTAGTCGTTGGACAGGGTGTTGGAGGCCAGGAAGGCGTGAAGGCCGAACTCCTTGGCCCCCAGCTCCCGCAGCCGCCGGAAGGCCTCCGTCAGCTGGGGGCGGGTCATGCCGTACTTGGCGTCCCCGGGGTTGTCCATCACCTGGGCGCCGTCCCGGCTCTCCCCCAGGGTGAAGATTCCGCCGGGGTTGTAGCGGCAGCAAATCTTCTCCGGCACCCTGCCCCCCAGGACTTGGGCCAGGGAGTCGATGAGGGTGATGTCGTCCAGGTTGATGATGCTCCCCAGCCGGGCGGCGGTGCGGAATTCCTCCTCCGTGGTGTTGTTGGAGGAGAACATGACATCCTCTTTTACGATGCCGCAGCGCTTCGACATGAGGAGCTCCGCCATGGAGGAGCAGTCGCAGCCGCAGCCCTCCTCATGGAGCAGCTTCAAAATGGCGGGGGTGGGCGTAGCCTTCACGGCGAAGTACTCCCGGAAGCCGGGGTTCCAGGCAAAGGCGGCCCGCAGGCGCCGGGCGTTCTCCCGGATGCCCTTTTCGTCGTAGATGTGGAAGGGCGTGGGGTATTGGGCGGCGATGGCCTCCAGCTGGTCTTTTGTGACAAAGGGTGTTTTCATAAAACGGCCTCTCCTGTTTGATTTCGACGGAAATGTATCTTTCCATTGTACGGGCCAATCCCCGCCGCGTCAAGGAATTTCGGAGACAAAGAGCATCTTGCACGGGTTTTTCTCCCCAGCCGGAGGGGTTTTTATACAATTTTTCCCTCTCGTTCGGGAGGGCCCTCTTTCACAGGCCCATGGTCTCCCAGCGGCGGCCGTGGAACCGGGGCAGGAAGAAGGCGATCCGCAGCAGCCAGTCGGCGAACATGGCCATCCAGATGCCCAGCACCCCGAAGCCCAGGAAGCGGCCTAGCAGCACGCCGAAGCCCACCCGCATGGTCCACATGGACACCGAGGAGACCACCATGGTAAACCGGGTGTCTCCCGCCGCCCGGAGGGCCTGGGGCAGCGTGAAAGCCAGAGGCCAGATCAGCATGCCCATGAGGCCGTGGAGCCAGACGATCTGCCGGGCATAGCGCTCCGCCTCCGGCGAGACGTTGTACAGCCGGAGCAGCAGCGGCAGGGCCAGGTACACCAGGAGAATGGAGAAGCCCATGAAGACGTAGGCCCACCTCACCAGCTTCTTGGTGTAGAACCGGGCCCGCTCAATGTTCCCGGCCCCCACGCACTGGGACACCACCGTCACAATCCCCAGCCCCAGGGCGTTGCCCGCCACGCACTGGAAGGTGGCCATGGTGTTCCCGATGGCATTGGCCGCCACGGAGGCGGTGCCCAGCACGGAGACGGTGGACAGCAGCAGAATCTTGCCCAGCTGGAACATGCTGCTCTCCAGGCCGTTGGTCACGCCGAAGCGGAGGATGTTCTTCACGATATAGCGGTCATGCCCACGGGGGAAGCGCTCCACCCGCAGGGGCATCCCCGGGCGGCCCAGCAGGTACACCATGGCCCCGGCGGCGAAGACGCGGGAGACCAGGGTGGGAATCGCCACCCCCTCCACCCCCATGCGGAGGCCGAAGATCAGCAGGGCGTTCCCCACGCCGTTGATGAGGTTCATCACCAGGGACACCCACATGGACACCTTGGAGCTGCCCATCACCCGGAAGAGGGCCGCCCCGGCGCTGTAGACGGCCAGGAAGGGGGTGGAGGCCTCCACGATCAGATAGTAGGTGTTGGCGTAGGCCGCCACGTCGACCTCCACCTGGCCGAAGACCACCCCCAGCACGAAGCCCCGGCCCAGATAGAACAGCAGCATAATCAGCAGGGAGGCCTCCCCCATGAACAGCAGCAGCTGCCCGCCGGAGTGGCCCGCCTTGTCCGTCTCCCCCCGGCCCAGGTACTGCCCGGCGATGACCGCGCCCCCGGTGGCCAGGGCGGAAAAGGCGTTCACCAGCAGCACGTTCACCGTGTCCACCAGGGACACGGCGGAGATGGCCGCCTCCCCCACCTGGGAGACCATGACGGAGTCCAGCAGGCCCACGGTGATGGCCAGCAGCTGCTCAATAACCAGGGGCACCACCAGCCGCCGGAGGTCCCGGCCGCTGAATTCAATTTGAATGGGTTTGATCGTTTCCATAGGTCCTCTCTCCTGAGAATCGCCCGCATAGCGGAGGGGCGGGCCCGCCGGCCCGCCCCCGCAGCGCGGTTCATTATTCATTGCCCGGTGGGCATTCCTCTAGCGGAACTCCCGGGGGTTCATGTGGAAGGTGTTCCGGAAGGCCCGGAGGAAGGTGGAGTACTCCGAAAAGCCCACCTGCTCCGCCGCCTTCATCACCGGCGTGCCGGAGCGAATCAGCTCCCCCGCCCGGAGCAGCCGCTTCTGGCTGATATACTGGTGCAGGGTGTAGCCGGTGACGGACTTGAAGCGGTGCATCAGGTAGTACCGGCTCAGGTAAAAGTGCCGGGCCAGGGCCCCCACCGACAGGTCCTTCTCCAGGTTGGCGGCGATGTAGCGCAGCACCTCCTCGATCTTGGGGTCCACCCGGTAGCTGTCCCGCTCCTCCTGGGCGGTGCGGTCCCGGAGGACATCCCGGTTCACGTCGATGAGCAGCTGCTGACACAGGGTGTCCGCCATCCGGGCGGCCCCGAACTCCTGGGAGCGCTGGGCCTCCTCCAGGCGCTGGACGGCCCCCATGTACTGGAGCCGCCGTTCCGCCCCCGTCCGCAGCAGGTGGAAGCCCCGGCGGCGGGTGGCGTCAAAGCAGGCGTCCAGGGCCTCGCCGGGGTCGCTCCGGGCGGCCAGCCAGTCCCGCCCCAGCCAGATCACCACCCGCTCATAGGGCCCCGAGGGGTCGATGACGGGCCGGTGAATCAGGTTGTGCTGGACCAGCAGGATGTCCCAGGGCTGGAGGAAGTAGGTCACGCCCTCCACCAGGTAGGCCACCTTGCCCCCCAGCAGGAGGATCAGCTTGTCGAACTCGTGATAGTGGTAGTCCAGCTTCTGGGCCCGGCTGTCCTTCAGGTGAAAGAGGCGGAAGCCCTCGTTCAGATAGCCCCGCTTATCCGCGTTTTCTCCGACGGCCACGGCGTCCCCTCCTCTCTGCCTCGCGCCCTCATCTTAGCGCACTTTGGTCCCCCCGGCAATCCGAATAACCAACAAACCTTGGAAAAGATTTCAATGATCTTTGGAGAAAGCGGCAAAAACTCGGCCCCCGGCGCTGAAAAATTTGGGCACACGACTTCTTTGAAATTTGCTATAGTATGCGTAGAAGATTTTGAATACACTGCTCTTAGAGGAGGCTGCCCATGAGTCGTGCCGACCTGCTGTTTATGGAGAACTGCCGGGAAATTCTCACCCACGGCGTCTGGGACACGGACCGGGAGGTCCGCCCCCGGTGGGAGGACGGCAGTCCCGCCCATACGGTAAAGGCCTTCGGCCTGGTGAACCGCTATGACCTGCGAGAGGAGTTCCCCCTCCTCACCCTCCGCCGGACCTATTGGAAGACGGCGGTGAAGGAGCTGCTCTGGATCTGGCAGAAGAAGTCCAACAACATCCACGACCTGGACGCCCGCATCTGGGACCAGTGGGCGGACCCGGACGGCTCCATCGGCAAGGCCTACGGCTACCAGCTGGGGGTGAAGCACCACTACCCCGAGGGGGACATGGACCAGGTGGATCGGGTGCTCTACGATCTGAGGCACAACCCGGCCTCCCGGCGGATCATGACCAACATCTACAACTTCCAGGACCTCCACGAGATGAACCTCTACCCCTGCGCCTACTCCATGACCTTCAACGTCTCCGGGAACGTGCTGAACGCCATCCTGAACCAGCGGAGCCAGGACATGCTCACCGCCAACAACTGGAACGTGGTGCAGTACGCCGTGCTGGTCCACATGTTCGCCCGGGCCAGCGGCCTGGCGCCCGGCCAGCTGGTCCACGTCATTGCCGACGCCCATATCTACGACCGGCACGTCCCCCTGGTGGAAAAGCTGCTGGAGCAGACCCCCGCCCCGGCGCCCCGCTTCACCGTGGACCCCGCCGTCACGGACTTCTATCAGTTCACCCCGGACAGCTTCCAGGTGGAGGGCTACGCCCCCGCCCCCTTCGGGGACAAGATTCCCGTGGCGGTGTGAGGTGAGGGGATGAACGCCATCGTCGTCGCGGACCGGCGCTGGGCCATCGGCTTCCGGGGCGGGCTCCTCTTCTCCCTGCCCACGGACCTGCGCCGCTTCCGCTCCCTGACCCTGGACGGCACCGTCCTCCTGGGCCGCCGGACCCTGGAGTCCTTCCCCGGGGGCCGTCCCCTGCCCCGGCGGCGGAACATCGTCGTCACCCGCCGTCCCGCCGCCCTGCCGGAGGGGGCGGAGGCCGCCGCCTCCCCGGAGGAGGCCCTGGCCCTGGCCGGGGGCCCCGAGGCGGAGAACCTGTGGCTCATCGGCGGCGGCAGCGTCTACGCCGCCCTGCTGGGCCAATGCCGCCGGGTGTACCTTACCCGGGTGGAGGCCCGGGCGGAGGAGGCGGACACCTTCTTCCCCGACCTGGACCGGCTGCCGGAGTGGCGGCTGGAGGCCGCCGGGGAGCCCCTGGAGGAGAACGGCCTCGCGTTCCGTTTCCTCCAATACGTCAACACGAACTTCCTCATCTAAACGAAAGAGGTGCATGTATGAACGCTTACATTGTCGCGGACCAGCGGTGGGCCTTCGGACGCAACGGCGGGCTGCTCTTCTCCCTGCCCACGGACCTGGAGCGCTTCCACTCCCTGACCCGGAACGGCACCGTCATCATGGGCCCGGAGCGCCTGCAATTCTACACCGGCGGGCAGCCCCTGCCCCAGCGGCGGAACATCGTCGTCACCCGGAACCTCCAGGCCGTGCCCGAGGGGGCGGAGGGCGTCTCCTCCCCGGAGGAGGCCCTGGACCTGGCCGGGGGGCCGGAGCAGGAGGACCTGTGGATCATCGGCGGGGGCAGCATCTACGCCGCCCTGCTGGCCCGGTGCAGCCAGGTGTACCTCACCCGGGTGGAGACCCGGGTGGAGGAGTCGGACACCTTCTTCCCCAACCTGGATAAGCTGCCCAACTGGGAGGTGACCTCCACCGGGGAGCTGATGGAGGAGAACGATTTGAAGTTCCGCTTCATCCGGTACGTGAACACCAAGCCGGTGGCCTGAGCCATGGAAGGGGAAGTGAGTCTGGAGGCCCGGTTCAAGGCCCTGCTGACCCGGCTCCGGGGGGAGCTCAGGGGCTGGAAGAAGGAGGGACAGAACTTCCGCTTCTTCGCCGGCGACGGGCTTTGTCGTATCATCAACTTTCAGAGGAATCAATACAACACCGCGAAAAATCTGGAGTTTATCATCAATCTTGGCGTTTACTTCGAGAAAAGTGAAACGATCTCCAACCAGAGATTCAAAGAATATGAGTGCCCTCTGCGGACGCGAATTTCTCAGAAACCTTCGGGTCCTGAGCGATGGTGGGCCATTCGGGCGGACACAGACATGGACGCTTTGTTTGATGAAATGCGGGACGCCATAGAGCAGGCGCAAGCTTGGTTCCAGCAGTGGGCCCCCTCCAAGGCAGAGGCCATAGAAGCTGCCCTGAATGGTCAGGTCCCGATGGTGCCGTACAAAACTTTGCTGGCCTTGGTGGACATGGGCTATGGAGACCGGATCTACGAGCATATCAAAGACTCTACGGCCCCGATTCTCAGGGCGCTGGCTGAGGAGATCAAAGGATAAACATCTAGGGACTTTGGGGAACGCCGGTTCTCCAAAGTCCTTGTTTTTCCCCGGGCAACAGGGTATAATCCTAAGAAAAGACCGGAAAGGAGGCGCCGCGCCATGGCAGACCTGAAAACGGACGTGCGCTACATCAAAGGCGTGGGCGAGCAGCGGGCCAAGGCCCTGGGGCGCCTGGGCATCCACACCCTGCGGGACCTGATCTCCTGGTTCCCCCGGCGCTACGAGGACCGGACGGAGACCCGGCGGATCGCCGACCTGGTCCCCGGGGAGACGGCCTGCGTGGCCGCCATGGTGGCCGCCCCCCCGGCGGTCTCCCACATCCGCAAAGGCCTGGACCTGGTCAAGGTCCGGGCGGTGGACGCCTCCGGCGCTTTGGACATCACCTTCTTCAATCAGGCCTGGCTGAAAAACAGCCTCCGCACCGGCGAGACCTACGTCTTCTGCGGCAAGGCCGAGGGTGGAGGCCCCCGCCGCCGGATGGCCAACCCCATTGTGGAGCCCGAGGGCCGCCGGGAGGTGACGGGGCGCATCGTCCCCGTCTACCCCCTCACCGCCGGGGTCAGCCAGCTGGTCCTCTCCCGGTCCATCCGCCAGGGGCTGAACGCCTGCGGGGACATCCTCCCCGACGTGCTGCCGGACCAGGTCCGGCGGGACCACCAGCTCTGCCGGATCGGCTACGCCTATGAGAACATCCACTTCCCCGAGAGCGCCCAGGCCCTGGACCTGGCCCGGCGGCGGCTGGCCTTTGAGGAGCTGTTCCTCTTCACCCTGGGGCTCCGGCGGCTGCGCTGCCGGAGGGAGGCGGCGGAGGTGGAGCCCTTCCGCCCCGTGGACATGGAAGCATTCTACGGTGCCCTTCCCTTCTCCCTCACCGGGGCCCAGGCGCGGTGCATCGGCGAGGCCCTGGGGGACATGACCTCCGGCCGCCCCATGAACCGCCTCTGTCAGGGGGACGTGGGCTCCGGCAAAACCATGGTGGCCGCCGCCTGCGTCTACTTCTGCGTGAAGAACGGCCGCCAGGCCGCCCTGATGGCCCCCACGGAAATTCTGGCCCGGCAGCACTACCAGGGCCTGGCCCCCCTGATGGAGCCCCTGGGGGTCCGCTGCGCCCTGCTCACCGGGTCCACCCCCGCCAAGGAGAAGCGGGCCCTCGCCGCCGCCCTGGCCGCCGGGGAGATCGATTTTCTCGTGGGCACCCACGCCCTCATCACCGGCGGGGTGGAGTACCGTTCGCTGGGGCTGGTGGTGACGGACGAGCAGCACCGCTTCGGCGTCGGGCAGCGGGCGGCCCTGGCCGCCAAGGGGGACCACCCCCACACCCTGGTCATGTCCGCCACCCCCATTCCCCGCACCCTGGCCCTGATTCTCTACGGCGATCTGGACGTGTCCGTGCTGGACCAGCTCCCCCCCGGGCGGCAGCCGGTGCAGACCTCCTTTGTGGGCGGCGCGTACCATCCCCGGATTTACAAGTTCCTGCGGAAGCTGGTGGCCGAGGGGCGGCAGGCCTACATCGTCTGCCCCGCCGTGGACGAGAGCGAGGAGGACGGCCGGAAGGCCGTCACGGAATACGCCGGGAAGCTCCAGCGGGAGGTGTTTCCGGACCTCCGGGTGGCCTTTGTCCACGGGAGGATGAAGCCCAAGGAGAAGGAGGCCGTCATGGCCGCCTTCGCGGCCCGGGAGACGGACATCCTGGTGTCCACCACGGTGATCGAGGTGGGCGTGGACGTGCCCAACGCCGCCGTCATGGTGGTGGAGAACGCGGAGCGCTTCGGCCTCAGCCAGCTCCACCAGCTCCGGGGCCGGGTGGGCCGGGGGCGGCACCAGTCCTACTGCATCCTGATCTCCGACAGCCGGAACGAGGAGACCCGGCAGCGCCTCAAAGTCATGGTGCAGACCGCCGACGGCTTCAAGATCGCCGAGGAGGACCTGCGCCTCCGGGGGCCCGGGGACTTCTTCGGCCAGCGGCAGCACGGCCTGCCGGGCCTCCGGGTGGCGGACATCGGCTGTGACGCCCTGCTGCTCCAGGAGGCCCAGGGGGCGGCGGATGCCCTGCTGGAGCGGGACCCGGAGCTGAAAACCTGCCCCGCCACGGCGGAGCGCATGGCGGAGCTGTTTACGGAGGCCACGATTTCTTTTTCCTGAGCGGAGAAGGCGGCGGTATGGCGCGAGCGTACCGGCAGTGTAAAAAATTTCAGGAAAGATGAACGGATTTCCTTCCGCCAATCGTGTTAGTGGTGAAGCCGGAACCGGCTACCAAACACAATGGAGGAACAATATGAAAAAAGCGCTTTTTAGAGTTCTCGCAACGGTGATCGTACTGGCGGCGGTTGTTACCACGGCGCTCGCGGCGGGCCCCGGAGGAGGGCGTTCCTTCGTGGACGCGGACGGCGACGGGGTCTGTGACAACTGCGTCCCCGGCCAGGGCTGCGGCCTTGGATGCGGCGCGGGATTCGTGGACGCGGACGGCGACGGAATCTGTGACAACTACGCGCCCGGCCGGGGCTGCGGCTCCCACGGCGGCTGCGGAAATGGCTTTCGGGGCGGACGCGGCAGATAGAGATAAAAGGAAACCACTATGCGGAGCGAACAGGAGACGGTCAGGGCCATCGAACGGTATTCCGATACCGTTCGCCGGCTCTGCGCAATACATTTGAAAAATGACGCCGACACCGAGGACATATTTCAAACCGTGTTTTTGAAATATGTCCTTAGCTCCGTTTCCTTTGAAGACGGCGAACACGAGAAGGCGTGGTTCATCCGAGTTACCATCAACGCCTGCAAGGACCTGCTGAAAAGCTTTTTCCGCAGCCGCACCGTGTCCCTGGACGAGGTCCTGGAACTGCCGGCGGCGCTGGCCCCGGACCACAGGGATGTCTGGGACGCCGTGTTTTCACTCCCCCAGAAATACCGGGACGTGGTCTATCTGCATTACTTTGAGGATTACACCGCTCCGCAGATCAGCCGGATTTTGGGCAAAAATGTAAATACGGTCTATACGCTCCTGACGCGCTCCAAGCAGATGCTGAGGGAAAAGCTGGGGGATGAGTACGACTATGAATAGCGAGTTCAAGGAAATTTTCAGTCAAGTGCGGGCGGAGGAAGCGTTAAAGCACCGCACCATGGTATTTCTCGCCGGGAAAACCCGGGGATACACCCGGGTGGGAAGCCGAGCGCGCCGGTATCCCCTTTATGCCGCGGCATGTCTTCTGATGGTGCTGTTTGGGGGCCGCTGGCTTTACTTCACTCCCGTTGCGGAAATCAGCATCGATATCAACCCCTCCCTAGAATTGAGCGTCAACCGGCTTGACCAAGTGATCGCCGTAAGGGATTTCAACGAGGACGGGCGGACCCTCGTTCAAGGGCTTGACGTGAAATACAAAACCTATACGGAGGCCATTGAGGAAATTTTGAGCCATGACCGGATCTCGGCGCTGCTGTCCGGCGACGAGGTCATGTCCATCACGGTCTCGGGCCCGGACGGGCCCCGCTCCGCCAGGATGCTCTCGGAGGTGGAGGCATGCGCGGCCGGGCACGGAACCGCCCATTGCTACTTCGCCCCGAGGGAGGAGGCCGCCGCGGCCCATGAAATGGGGCTCTCCTGCGGAAGGTACAGGGCCTTTGTGGAATTGCAGCGCCTCGACCCGGACGTCACGCCCGAAGCCGTGCGGGAGATGACCATGCGGGAAATCTGGGAACAGATCAACCGCCTCTCCCCGGACGGCGGAAGCGTCTTGCCGCCCTACGGCGGCCAGGGAAACGGGCATCATGGACATGGCGCAGCGCACAAGCGCCGGAGAAGGGCTTCTTCTCCGGCGCTTGTCCCTTATTCTTCTTCAAAGTCCTCCGCAGGGGCCTCCGCGGCGTCTCCGCCGCCCATTTTGATCTCCTGCCACTTGGCCTTGGTAATCAGCAGCTGCCGGGGCTTGGAGC
>CAMXNV010000072.1 GCA_947245315.1 uncultured Oscillibacter sp.
ACTCCGTTCCGTTTGTTCCTCCTCTCCCCACCGCAACCGCTTCGCTGGGTTCCGGCGGGGGCCCCGGGCCGTGCCACCTCTCCCAAAGGGAGAGGCAAGGCTTCCGAAGAAGCCTCCCTCTTTGAGGGAGGTGGCACAGCGAAGCTGTGACGGAGGGAGTTACCTAAGGGGCCGTCCCTGGCGGGGGAACTCCCTCAGTCGCCGCCTTTGGCGGCGACAGCTCCCTCAAAGAGGGAGCCATGACGAAGAGGGTTTCCTGCGGTTTCGCTTCTTAATATTGCCGTGAATGGAGCGCTTCCCTTTTTTCTCAGAACAGCTTTTTCAGCCCGTCCAGCTTGCCGCCCAGGTCGGAGGCGGCCAGCTTGGCCTTGACTCCGGCCACCAGGGGCTTGAGCTGCTCGTCGGGCAGGTCCACGCCGGTCAGCTTCTCCAGGGTCTTCACCGGGTCCGCCTGGAAGCTCTTGAGGAGGTTGGGGTCCTTCTGGAGCTTGTCGGCCAGCTCCTCGATTTTGGCTTTGACGTCGATGCTCATATTCGTGACTCCTTTTTGTGCTTTTTAGCCGCCCGGAGGGAGGTAACCGCGCCCGGCGGCAACTCCATCATAAGAAAAATGGAGATATTTGTCAATCGTTTTTGGGCAAAAACAGAGAACTTATGGGTTTTTGCAAAATTTCTCTTACATCTTTCCTGCAATTTGTGGTAAACTAGAAAAAGATTACCAAAGACTTTGGGAGAGACCGGCGGCTTCGCCCCGGAAAAGGAGGACCTATGTATCAGCCTGGCGAACTGGTGGTGTACGGAGCGACCGGCGTGTGCCGGGTGGAGGAGCTCACCCACCTCCCCGGCGGGGACCGGAAGAAGCAGTATTACCTCCTCAAGCCCCTTTGGCAGGACGGGGTGATTTACGCCCCGGTGGACAGCGAGAAGGTGCCCATGCGCCCAGTGATCTCCCGGGAGGAGGCCGAGGCGCTGATCGACCAGATTCCCGGCATCCAGGCGGCGGTGTGCCGGGGGCCCACCGTCCAGGCCATGGCCCAGCAATACCAGTCCGCCGTCCGGGACGGGGGGCACCAGGCCCTGATTGAGATGATGAAGGCCATCTACCGCAAGCGGGACCAGGCGGAGGCCAAGAACCGCCGCCTGGGCCTGGTGGACGAGCGCTACATGAAGCAGGCGGAGCGGCTGCTCTACGGGGAGCTGGCCACGGCCCTGGAGGTTCCCTTTGACCAGGTGGCGGGCTACGTGGCGGGCCGCCTGGAGGCGGATTCGGAGGCCGGCTCCGCCGGGGCTTAAGATGGGACGAAAAGAGGAGGCGGGGATTCCCCCGCCTCGCTCTGTTTTTTCGGCCCCTCAGCGTTTCCCCTGGAAGAGGCGGCCCACCCCCGTCCCCGCCAGGACCACCAGGGCGTAGAAGACGCCGTAGACCCAGGCGGAGATGTTGTAGAACAGCGGAAGAGAGGGCAGGAAGAGCGCCAGGGCCGCCATGGAGAGCAGGGGGCAGAAGCCCTGCCGGAGCCCCCAGTGGACCGCCAGGAGAAAGGCCGCCAGGGGCATCGCCGCCAGGAGCAGCAGCATGGCGGAGCCCGTGTCACGGATGAGCAGGGGGAGCAGGTAGAAGTCCGCGCACAGCAGGAGCGCGTAGGGAAGCAGGGCGGTGAGCTTTTGTTTCATGGTGTGTCCTCCAGCAAAAAAAGTTCCTCCACGGGGGTCTCCAGGTGCCGGGCCAGCCGCAGGGCCAGCTCCAGGGAGGGGTTGTACTTGTCGTTTTCTATGGCGATGATGGTCTGCCGGGTCACCCCTGTGGCGGCGGCCAGGTCCTCCTGACGCTCCCCCCGGGCCTTGCGGAGGGCCTTGACCCGGTTCTTCATACCCGGGCCCCCAGGAGCACCGCCGCCGCCACCGCCACCGCGGCCAGGCAGGCGGCCCCGCAGGTCAGCAGCACCAGCCGGGCCATGGGGCCGGTCTCACAGGAGTCCTCGTCGTCCTGCACGGCCCGGCGGGTCAGCAGGGCCTGGGTGAGGGCCTGGATCATCACCGCCGACACCAGCAGGAGGCAGGGGAGCAGGTTCAGCCGGGTGTGGTGGACGTGGACCGCCCAGCTCTCGTAGAGAGACCAGAGGAACAGGGCGGCGGCGAGGAACAGGTAGGCGTTCCGCTGGGCCCGGAAGAGGATGGACCGCTCCATCTCGTCCGGCTTGTGGGACCGCAGTTTTTTCCAGAACGAGCGCATGGCGCACCTCCAAAAAGTAAAGAAGATTTAACATGCTCAGTGTACCAGGGCGGGGAGGAAAAGTCAAGAGCTTTTTACATTTTGGGGTATCCAAATACGCATTTTATGATGTTTGATTTTTCCATGGCATGGTGTAGGGGCGATTATCAATCGCCCGTCCTCCGGAAAGTCCGGTGTTTGAAGAGGACGGGCGGCTGATAGCCGCCCCTACAAGGTGTTCTATCGATAGAAGAAGTGTGAGGCCTGGTCCCCAGACCAGGCCATTTCCCCTGGGAGCCCCCGCTCTCCGGGAGACGGGCGGCCCAGGGGGGCCGCCCCTACGCTCCGTTTACCGAGGGAATGGCCCGTTCTTCCGGGCCTGCCACACTCCCAAGAGGCGGTCAAAACAGCGTTACAATCATAGACCTCGACGTTTGAATTTCACGCGTCCAAAACAGCGGAGCCCGCGCCCCCCTCCTGCGGCGCTTCAGCAAATCTTTGCCATCTGGCGAGAGGAAATTGCCCGGCATTTTATGTTACAATTATATAGCAAATTACAAGAACGCATCAAAAGACCTCTCCCCCGGCAAATTTCGCCCTCTTACGGACGAGCGGCTTTCAGGGGACGTTTTGTTACGTTTATATATCTCATTTTCGGAAAGCCAAAAAATCTGCCGCCCCTCCAACCCTCCGGCTCCTCTTCGTCAGGATGCCAAAAATTCCCCGGAAATTTTGGCGCGCCGGGCCGGGGCTTTTCCTTGCAAGGTCCCTCCGGCTGTGATATCCTATTTCAAATACAAAAGTGTGGGGGCGCGGGTTATGCTGGTATTGGATTTCATCAACGTCGGCAACGGGGATTCCATTCTGATCCAAGAGCTGGAGGCGGGCAGGCGGCGCTTCGCCATGCTGGTGGACTGCGGCCACGACAACCTGATCCGGGACGACCACCCCGGCGCGCTGGACCCCCGGTCCCGGCGGATCTACGCGGGCGACTTCTTGAAAAAGCAGGGCATCGATCACCTGGACATCCTCCTGGCGACCCACTTCCACCGGGACCACATCGGCGGCCTGGGCCGGGTGCTGGAGGCCGTGACGGTGGACCGGCTGATTTCCACCTACGTCCTTCCCCCGGAGAACGGGCCCCTGGACCCCGACGGGGACAACGGCCTCCCCGGCGCGGCCCGGAACCTGCTGCGCTGCCTGGACATCTACGCCACGGCCCTGCGGAGCCACCCCGGGCGGGTGAGGGAGTTTGTGGAGCTCCCCGGGGACGGGGTGGAGACCCTCCGGCTGACGGAGGAGCTCACCATGGACATCTACGCCGGGGAGCCCTCCCTGTACCCCAGGCAGAAGGCCGTCTATGACGCGGCCTTCCGGGGGGAGCGGAACCGGCATGAGCTGATGCGCTGGACGAAGTCCATGAACATCTCCAGCCTCCGGCAGCGGCTGTACTACCACGGGAAGGAGATCGTCCTGGGGGGCGACCTCTACGGCGCCGTCTGGGACAACGACACCCTGACGCCCTGCGATATTTTGAAGCTGCCCCACCACGCCTCCCTGACCTCCTCCACCCGGAAGAGCGTCAGCCGCCTGGCGCCCAAGACGATTGTGGTGTGCGTGGCCGCCGGACGGCCCGATGAGCGGCCTCATCCATATATTGTTTCCATGCTCAAAGAGTACACGGAGGATGTGCGGTTTACCGACGCCGTGGACATCCCGGGGCTGGTGGAACCCCAATTCCACGAGTCGGTACATATGGAGATTGAATGAACCTGTAGGGGCGGACCTGTGTGTCCGCCCTTCTCCAACGAGCGCCCAGGGTGAAGGGATGGGCTTATCAATAGACCACCCCGTAGGGGCGGCTATTAGCCGCCCGGCTTCCTAATAGCACGCGGGTAAACGCCGTTCCTGGGGACCCCGCCGCCGTGGTTTTGCGGCAACCCATACACCCCCAAACCCAAAACCGGGACCGCCCCAAGGCAGTCCCGGCATTTTGTTTATCCTTATGTAACCAAACTCTCAAACAGCCCCACCTGATCGGGCAGCACGTCGCCTCCGATGTGCCGGAGCTGAAAAAGATTCTCCTCCCACAGCTGATCGGCGATGGCCATCTTCCGGATGATATTCTTCACCGTCACATCCAGCCCGGCGCCCTCCCGGTAGTCCGCCGGGAAGATGAAATCCACCCGGCCCCGGGCCAGGAGCTCCTCCACCCCGGCGCGGTTGGCGGACTGATAGACGGCGATGGCCTGGCCGCCATAGGCCCGCATCATCTTCATACAGGGCACGTCGGAGAGGCCGTCCCCCATGTAGATCATGTTGACAAAGGGGATCCGCTTGCTGTCGTCCGGCATGGAATCATTGAGAGTCTTGTCGTCCGAGACGTCCAGGACCCCCTTGTTGATCCGGTAGACAAACTGGGTCTTGGCCGTGAAGTTCACGGCCAGCTTGGGCCACACGGGGCGGCCCGTCTCGTCGTAATAGAACTCGCTGGCGTAGATCTCCTTGAACTCCCCGCTGATGGAGGAGCCCTCGATGATCTCCCGGAGGCCGGAGGAGATGACATAGTGCTCCACCCGGACGCCCTGGGCCTCGCCGAAGGCGTTGATCCGGCCGAACCAGTCCGCCACGCCGGGGAAGAGCTCGATGCCCCGCCCCTTCTCCACGAGGTCCGCCCGGGTGAAGGGCAGGCGCTTCCGCTCCGCCTCCCGGAGCATGGTGTACATGTAGGCCAGGATGCCGTCCATCCGGTTCCGGCGGCCAAAGCCGTTGGCCTCGGCCCAGAACTCCGCCGGGGTCATGCCCAGGCTGGGGATGAAGGCGTAGTCCTGCATGTCCGTGGTGCAGAGGGTCTTGTCAAAGTCGTACAGAAAGGCGATGATGGGCCGCTGGCCGGTCATGGGCGCACCCTCCCTTCGGGGCGGTCAATGATTCTCGCCGCGATAATTGGGGCCGAATTTCAGCTCGTTGATGTTCACCCGCCGGGTGGCGCTCAGGTCCTCCGCCGGGGCGGGGTCCTCCTCCTTGACCTCGGCGGCCTCCAGGCTGTCCAGAAGCTGCTCCGCCGAGGGGGCGGCGGCGGGGGCGGGGACCTCCGCCGCGGCTTCCACGGCGGCCTCCGCCGCCTCTCCGGCGGCCAGGATGGTCTCCTCAATCTCCGACAGGGGGACGGAGCTCTCCTCGCCCTCCTCCTGGAGGGGGAGCTTGGGCAGGTCCTCCAGGTATTGAATCTGCTTGGCGCAGAGGGCCTTGGCCTCGTCCAGGAAGCGCTGGAAGGCCTCCTGTCCCCGGCGGAGGCGCTGGTCGGACTCCTCGGCCGCCCGGCGGAAGCCCTCCAGCTTCTCCCGGGCGGCGGCCTCGGCCTGCCGGAGCATCTCGTCCCGCTTGGCCTCGGCCTCTTTGACGGTGGTGTCGGCCATCCGCTGGGCGGTGAGGAGGGTGGCCCGCATGGAGTCCTCCGTGGCCCGGTACTCCTCCACCTTCTCCACCAAGACCTTGAGCTTGGCCTTTAAGGAGGCGTTCTCCTTGTATAGTGTCGTATAGTCGTCGGTGAGCTCGTCCAAAAACTCGTCCACCATGGTCATGTTGTAGCCCCCCATCATCATCTTGGTGAAGGAGCGGGCGGAAACCTCCTGCGGCGTTAGCATGGTCTTACATCCTCCCCAGAGCGCACGTCTGAAACCCGGGGCCTCCCCTCTCCGGAGGGCCGGGCTCTCTTTTGTTTAATTAGAAATACAGCTTGTTTTCCAGTTCGTCGATCAGGTCGCCCTCGATGTCCACATGGTAGGGCGTGATAATGTAGGTATTGGCGGCCACCTTTTTGATTTTCCCCTCCCCGGCGTAGGCCACGCCGGACAGGAAGTCGATCAGGCGGCGGGCCACGTCCTTGTTGGTGGACTCCAGGTTCAGCACCACCGTCCGCTTGTCCTTGAGCTGGTCCGCGATCTCCGAGGCGTTCTCGAAGCGGTCCGGCTTCACCAGGATGACCTTCAGCTGGGTGGTGGCGTGGATGTTCACCACCTTGCTCCGGCGGTCGTCAAACTTGCTCCGGCGGTCCTCAAAGGCGTCCCGGCTGGGGGACTCGTCCTCAAATTCCTCGAATTCCTCGTCCTCATCCTCGTAAGGATGGGCCAGCTTTTTCAGTTCGTCAAGAATACTCATGCCTACCTCCCGTTATGTGTAATGGCGGCTGCCGAAGATGGCCGTGCCCACCCGGACCATGGTGGCCCCGGCGCGGATGGCGTCCTGGTAGTCCCCACTCATGCCCATGGATAGATGCTGGAGACCATTATGAAACAATTTCTCGTTCATGTCAATAAAAAGCGCCCGAACTTTGTCAAAATAACGGAGATTTTCCTCCCGGGAGGCGTCCGCGGGGGGGATGGCCATCAATCCCAGCGTCCGGACGTGGCTCCGCTCCAGGGCCGCCTGGGCGGCGGAGAGGACCTCCGCCGGGGGGAAGCCGCTCTTGGCGGCCTCCTGGCCGATGTTGACCTCCAGCAGAATGTCCTGGACGGTCTCCAGCCGGGCGGCGGTCTTCTCGATCTCGTCCAGCAGCTCCAGGGAGCCCACGGACTGGATCAGGTCCGCCTTGCCCGCCACCTGCTTCACCTTGTTCCTCTGGAGGTGGCCGATGAAGTGCAGGGGCGCGCCCGCATAGGCGTTCTCCGCCAGCTTGGCGGTCATTTCCTGGACCCGGTTCTCCCCCAGGGCGTCGATGCCGGCGGCCACGGCCTCCCGGCAGGCGGCGGCGTCATTCATTTTGCTGGCGCCCACCAGGAGAATCTCCCCCGGGTCCCGCCCGGCCTCCCGGGCGGCGGCGGCGATGGAGGCCCGGACTTGGGCGATGTTTTCGGCGATAGACATAAGCTCAGCCTCTTTCTCTGATTGTCAGAATCATTTTAAATCGGGGCCCGTCCCATTCGGAGGGCCCCGTGGAACGCTGCGAATTTTAGTCCAGAACCTTCCCGTCGAAGAGCCCCCGGGCGGAGAGGATGACCTGCTCCCCGGGGCGGAGCTTCTGGGCCTCCGAGGAGGCCGTGGGGCGCACCAGGACGAAGCTGTCCCCGCTGTAGACGACCTCCACGGGCTTGAACCGGGCCTCCCGGCCCACCAGGCAGTAGATGCCGGTGACGGCTTCGGTGGCCAGGTTCCCATTCTCGTCCAAATAGGCGCGCTCCGCCCGGAGGGCCTCCTTGAGCACCCGGATGCCCTCCGTGGCCCCGGTGATGACCTGGGCCCGCTGCTGGCGGAGAAGGGTCAGCTCCTGCAAGTAGGAGCTCCCCCGGAAGACGGCCACCACCCGGCCCTTCTCCGTGGCGCCCACGGACTCCAGGGTCACGGGCAGGTCCCGGTCCACCCCCTTGGAGAAGCGCAGGAGCAGGGTGTCCACCTCCTCCTGCCGGGCCTGGAGGGCCATGGCGTCCTCCACGGAGAGGACGGCCACATAGTACCACTCGGTCCCCAGGACCAGCTTGCCCACCCGGGAGGCCACGGAGGGGTCCGCCGCCAGGCTGTTGAGCTGGGAGGGGGTCAGGGTCTCCAGGGCCGCCGGGGTCAGCACGGTCTCATAGCCGTCCACCTCGGCGGAGTAAAGCCCGGCCTCCGGGGCGGTGATCCGCCGGACGGAGCCCTCGGCCTGGGACCGGAGGTTCAATAGCTGGGCCCCCAGTTCCTGGAGCTGGAGGGACAGGTCGCCGCCTCCGGCGTCGCTGTAGTCCCGTTTCACCACCAGGGCCCGGAGCTCCAGGGCGGCGCCCTCCGCGTCGTAGAGCCGGTCCGCCGCCAAGTACTGGCGGTATTCCAGGAGGTTTTGCAGAATCTGGGCGTCCAGCTTCCGGGTGGTCTCCGCCGCCAGGGCCAGGTCCTGGGCGTACTGGAGCTGTTCCACCCGGCTCTCCAGGCTGTCGATCTCCGCCTGGCGGTCCAGGGAGGCCTGGTCGGCGTAGACCGAGGCCACGGTGCCCCCGGCGGCCACCCGCTCGCCCTCCTCCCGCTGGATGCGCAGGAGACCGGCGCTGTCGTCGGGGAGGACCCGCTCCTCCCGGACGACGTAGCCCGGCAGGTCCACGGCGGTCTCCACCTGGTAGCGGTAGGCCAGGATGACGGTGAGGGGATCGTCCAGATATTGAAAGCCCCGGATGGCAAAATAGGCCGCCACCCCCAGGAAGAGGGCGGTCATCAGCAGGGTGGTCCCGAAGCTGCGTGTGCTCTGTTTCATAGGCGTCGTATGTACTCTCTTTCTGCGGGCCGCCGGAGGCGCTTACTCCTCCTCCGCCAGGGAGATGGGCCGGGTGGGGGCGATGGTGGAGATGGCGTGCTTGTAAATGACCTGCTGGCGTCCCTCGCTGTCCAGGACGACCACGAAGGGATCGAAGCCGGTGATGGTCCCCCGCATCTGGAAGCCGTTCATAAGGAACATGGTGACGGGCACCCGGTCCCGCTTGGCCCGGAGGAGGAAGAGGTCCTGAATGACTGTTTTGTTCTGCATGTTGTCCACTCCTTTTTTCTTTGTGCGCCCCCAGAGCGGGGACGCCGTTGGTAGGCCGCGCGGCCGGGGGAGGCGGGGAGGGCTTGTCCCCCGGCTGTCCGCGGGTATGGTATGCGAGCCGGTCCCGAAGCTCCGGCCCGCTGACTATTAGGATACGCCAGCGGCGGAGAGAATTTCCGTCGAAATCTGTAGGGCCCGGGCAAAATCCCGCTCTTTTTCCCAGAAAATCCAATGGATGTCGGGATTCCGCCGCAGCCAGGTCAGCTGGCGCTTGGCGTACTGCCGGGAGCGGAGCTTGACCTCCTCCAGGGCCTCCTCCTCGGTGGCGGAGCCCTCCAGCACCCGGCGGAACTCCTTGTAGCCGATGGCTTGCAGGGCGGTGGCGTCCGGGGGGAGCCCCCGGCCCAGCAGGGCCCGGACCTCGTCCAGCAGGCCCTCCTGAACCATCCGGTCCACCCGCAGGTCGATGAGGCGGCGCATGTCCGCCCGGTCCCGGAACTGGAGGCCGATCCAGAGGGCCTCGTACCGGGGAGGGAGGTCCCGGGTCTCCCGGTTGTGCCGGGAGATGGTCTCCCCGGTCTCCAGGAAGACCTCCAGGGCCCGGAGGATGCGCTTCTCGTCGGCGGGGTGGAGGCGCTCCGCGGCCTCGGGGTCCGCCCGGCGGAGCTCCTCCAGCAGGGGGGCGACGCCCTCCCGGGCCAGGCGGGCCTCCAGTTCCCGGCGGACGGCGCCCCCGGCCTGTCCGGGGGCGAAGCCGTGGCCTCGGATCACGGCGTCCATCCAGAGCCCCGTGCCCCCCACCAGGATGGGGAGCTTTCCCCGGGCCAGGATGCCGTCGATGACGGGGGTGGCCTCCTGGACGTAGCGGGCGGCGGACCAGCGCTCCGCCGGGTCGGCCACGGCGATCATGTGGTGGGGCACGCCGTCCATCTCCTGGGGCGTGGGGGCGGCGGTGCCGATGGTCATGCCCCGGTAAATCTGCATGGAGTCGGCGGAGACCACCTCGCCCCGGAAGCGCTTGGCCAGCAGGATGCCCAGGGTGGTCTTGCCGCAGGCGGTGGGGCCCGCGACGCAGAGAATGGTTCGGTTCATGGGCGGCCTTTCTAAATTGTGGAAATTGGCCCCAAGGGGCGCGTATGTCATAATTCTACACCGTTGGATGGAAAAGTGCAATAGGAATGTGCCGAAAGGCCCTGTCC
>CAMXNV010000073.1 GCA_947245315.1 uncultured Oscillibacter sp.
CGCATCCGCAACAAGGAGATCGGCTTCATCTTCCAGCAGTACAACCTGATCCAGACCCTGACGGTCTTCGAGAACGTGGAGCTGCCCCTGATCTACCAGGGCATCGGGGCGGACGACCGCTATGACCTGGCCCTGGAGGCCCTGGACCGGGTGGGCCTTTCCAAGCGGATCAAGCACAAGCCCACGGAGATGTCCGGCGGCCAGCAGCAGCGGGTGGCCATCGCCCGGGCCATCGCCACCAAGCCCCCCATCATCATGGCCGACGAGCCCACGGGCGCCCTGGACTCCCGGACGGGCCACGAGGTGCTGGAGTTCCTCCAGCAGCTCAACCGGGAGGGGACCACCGTCATCCTGATTACCCACGACAATGGCATCGCCGCCACGGCCCGGCGGGTGGTCCGCCTGACGGACGGCAAAATCGTGGAGGACAAGGAACAGGAGGTGGACTGGTTTTGAATGTGCGACAGGCAGTGAAAATGGCCTGGAAGTCCATCTGGGGCAAGAAGGGCCGGGCCGTGCTGACCATGCTGGGCATCATCATCGGCATCGCCTCGGTGATGACCATTGTCTCGGTTATCACGGGCTACGCCAGCAAGATGATGGAACAGTTCGAGGCCATGGGCACCAACCGGATTGCCGTCAGCGTATACAGCTACATGTATGTGGAAAACGAGGACGGAGAGTGGGTCAACGCCGGAAAGGACTACTTCCCGGACGTCTACGAGTACTGCTCCGGCATGAAGGACCTGGTGGTGGGCGTGACCCCCAACGCCTGGTTCAATGCCACCATGGTCTACGGGACCAAGTCCACCGCCACCATGCAGGAGAGCTACACCTGGGACGAGACCGCCCGGAAAATGGTGGGCGAGGCCCCGCCCAGCTTCTACTACGGCAGCGACCAGTACGCCGCGTGCAGCAACCTGAAAATCGCCAAGGGCCGGGACCTGTCTATGCTGGACATCCAGAATTACAAGCAGGTGGTGGTCCTGGGGAGCAAGGCGGCCCGGACCTTCTTCGGCACCGCCAACCCGGTGGGGAAGATCGTCCAGCTGAACAACCTGAGCTTTGAGGTGGTGGGGGTCTACGCCCCCCGGATCACCGGCGAGGACGCGGAACAGAGCAGCCTGGACAACTTCGTTCTGGCCCCCTACACGGCCCGCCGGGTTCTGGGCGGGGAGAACATCACGGACTTCATCGTGGTGGCCAAGGACACGGAAAAAATGGACGAGATCGTCACCCAGCTGGACGGCTTTTTGAAGGGCCTCCTGGACCGGGGCAGCAGCGACTACCGGGTCCAGCCCGAGAACCAGTACATGAGCTACGCCACCGAGTCCCTGAACCTCATCGGCGGCGTGCTGGCGGGGGTGGCGGCCATCTCCCTGATGGTGGGCGGCATCGGCATCATGAACATCATGCTGGTGACGGTGACGGAGCGCACCCGGGAGATCGGCATCCGCCGGGCCATCGGCGCCCAGCGGAGCAGCATCGTCACCCAGTTCCTGATCGAGGCGGCCATGCTCTGCGGCATCGGGGGCATCATCGGCATCGGCCTGGGCACCCTGGGCTGTTTCATCCTGGGGAACCTGCTGTTCCAGATGACCATCTACCCCTCCGCCACGGTGACGGCGGGAGCCTTCGGCCTCTCGGTGCTGCTGGGCGTGGTCTTCGGATGCTACCCGGCGGTGAAGGCCTCGAACCTCCAGCCGGTGGAAGCCCTCAGAGCCGAGTGACCGTTAGGAGTTAGGAGTTAGAAGTGAGGAGTTAGGAGTTGTTCCTGCTTCCTCAAGAATTCTTAATTTCTAGCTCCTGATTCCTGATTGAAGTAATAAGGAGAGAGTTTATGAAACGTATCCTGTCCCTTGTGCTGGCCCTGGCGCTGGCGGCGGCCCTGCTGGCCCTGCCCGCCCAGGCCGCGGCCCCAACCAACCGCTTCCACGACCTGGGGGACAACAGCGCCTCCATGTCCGTGGAGTCCCTGCGGCTGATGGGCGTGATGGACGGCTTCTCCGACGGGAGCTTCCGCCCCTACGCCCAGCTCACCCGGGCCCAGTTCTGCAAGATGGTGGTCTGCGCCCTGAACGCCGAGGACGAGCTGGGGCTCTACCGTACCGTGACCATCTACCCGGACGTGAAGCCCTCCCACTGGGCGGCGGCCTATATCAACATGGCTGCCAAGGGGAAAAACGCCATCTCCGGGTACTCCGACGGCAAGTTCTACCCCGACCGCACCGTCACCCTGGGCCAGGCGGCCACCATCCTCCTGCGGGTCCTGGGGTACAAGGATGAGAACGTGGGCGGCGTGTGGCCGGACAGCTACCTGTCCTTCGCCGCGTCCATCGGCCTCACCGACGGGGTGGACACCACCCAGGGGAACGTCCCCCTGGCCCGCAGCGACGCGGCCACCCTCTTCAACAACCTCCTCCGGGCCAAGACCCAGGAGGGCGGGTCCTTCATCGAGTCCACGGGGCTGACCACCGTGTCCGACGTGGTGCTGGTGTCCTCCAACGCCAAGGGGCCCGACGGGCAGGAGAACGCCCTTCTCCTCTCCACCGGCGAGGTCTTCCAGCTGGTGGGGGACAGGTCCTCCAACGGGACCCTGAACGGCTATAAGGGCACCCTGGTCATGGACGGCAAGCGGGTGCGTACCTTCCTGCCGGAGGCCCAGGGCGTCAGCCGCCGGATCGTGGCCTCCAAGATCGAGGAGTTCCAGATCACGGAGCGCTCCGGCAGCAAGTACAGCGTCACCGCCGGGACCAAGGTCTATTACCAGGGCAAGGAGACCACCTGGAGCGAGGTCCGCGCCTGGCTGAACCCCGGCGCGTCCCTGACGCTGTACCTGGGCACCGCCGGAAATGTGGAGTACATCTTCGTGGGCGGCGGCGGAACGGCCAGCGAGGCCATCGTCGTCTATGAGAAGGGCTCCACCAAGGGCTTCGACTCCCTGGCGGGGGACATGGGGGGCTATAAGATCTACAAGAACGGCTCCAAGGCCAGCGCCAAGGACATGCGGCCCTATGACGTGGCCATCTACTCCAGCTCTACCAACACCATCCGGGTCTGCGACACCCGGCTGACGGGCTACTATGAGTCCTGCACCCCCAGTCCCACGGAGCCCACCTCCATCACGGTGCTGGGCCATCCCTTCCCCGTGCTGACCTCGGCCCGGGCCACCCTGGCCAAGTTCCGCCCCGGGGATCAGATCACCCTGCTGCTGACGGAGGACAACCAGGTGGCCGGAGCCGTGAAGCCCGGAACCGGCGGGGCCGCCGCCAACGCCATCGGCGTGGTGGAGTCCATCTCCGGAACCAACGCCAAGGTCCAGCTCCTCTGCGGCATCACCATTGAGGGCACCGTGGACCTGGGCGCCATGGGCAACCAGAAGCTGGAGGAAATCCGGACCGAGGAGCTCCAGAACGTGGCCAACCGGATGGTGCGGGTGAGCTCCACCGGGAAGAACACGATTGGCCTGGTCCGCCTGGGCGGCGGCGTCTCCGGCGCGCTGGACCTGGAGAAGCGGAAGCTGGGCAGCAGCAATTTGGCGGAGACCGTCAGCGTCTACCGTTACACCGCCAAGGGCTTGGAGACCCTGAGCCTCAACGATCTGGGGGCCGGGCCCATCTCCGCCGGGGAGATCAGCTACGCTCACGTGAACTGGGCCAACCAGGTGGACATCATCGTCCTGGGCGGCGTGAACAGCGGGAACGTGTTCTATGGCCGGGTGTCCATCACCCCGGGCAGCCGGGAGGACACCTACCGGATCTCCGTCATCAGCCCCGAGGGCAAGAAGGGGCCCTACCACTCCAACTACGACATCTCCCACGGGACCTACGTGGCGGCGGTGGAGGACTCCACCGGCATGGGCTTCTCCAGCCTGAAGCCCCTGAAGGTGATGGAGGACGTGCCCAACACCGCCTGGAGCGGGCGGAGCGCCGTGACCGTCGACGGGCGGAGCTACTCCGTGCCCAGCAACGTCATGTGCTACAACCGGGATATCAGCGACTGGGTCACCCTGGAGGAGGCCCACGCCTACGCCGGAAAATGCGACATGTACGCCAGCGACGACGGGGTCATCCGGGCCATCGAAATCGATACCCGGTTCCCCGATTAAAGAAAAACGCGAAGCGCCCGGACCTTGGTCCGGGCGTTTTGCTGTTGCTGTTGCAAAATTGTCCGGGCCGGGCGAAAAAATTTGCTTTGCCCCCTGGGGCGTGTTATACTGAGAGGGACCGTCAAAGGCACCATTTGAAAATTCCCAACCCGCCTCCAAGGCGGCTGGGTCAAGAAAGGAAGGCAGCGCTATGAACGAGACGTTACAGGTATTGAGAGAGCGCCGGAGCATCCGCCGCTACAAGCCGGAGCAGCTCCGGGAGGAGGACCTGGCCCCCATCCTGGAGGCGGGAACCTGGGCCCCCACGGCCAAGAACCTCCAGGACTGCGTCATGGTGGTGGTCCAGGACCCGGAGACCATCACCCACATGTCCGCCATCAACGCGGAGATCATGGGCAAGCCGGGCACGGACCCCTTCTTCGGCGCGCCCACGGTGGTGGTGGTCCTGGCGGACGGGACCCAGGCCAACTGGATTCAGGACGGCTCCCTGGTGATGGGGAACCTGATGACCGCCGCCGCGGCCATGGGCATCGGCTCCTGCTGGATCAACCGGGCCATGGAGTTCTTCGACCGGCCTGAGGGCAAGGCGCTGCTGGCGAAGTGGGGCCTCCCGGAGACCTACCGGGGCGTGGGCAACTGCATCCTGGGCTACCCCGACGGCCCCGCCCCCGCGGCCAAGCCCCGGAAAGAGGGCTGGATCCTCCGGCCGTAAGGGGAGGGAGACGCCATGAACGACGCCATCCGGCAGGTGACCCACGTGCAGAATATCCGCTATGACAAGGAGCGGGAGGCCCTCTATATCATCGACCAGAGCCTCCTGCCCAATGAGGAGCGGGAGCTCCGCCTGGAGACCCTGGAGGAGATGGTGGAGGCCATCCGGTCCCTCCGGGTCCGGGGGGCCCCGGCCATCGGCATCTGCGCGGCCTACTGCCTCTATGTCCTGGCCCGGTCCATCGATGAGGAGGACCCGGACGCCTTCCTGAGCCGCCTGAGGGACTACGCCTCGGCGCTGAACGCCTCCCGGCCCACGGCGGTGAACCTGGCCTGGGCCCTGGGGGAGATGGAGACCGCCGCGGCCTCCCACGCCGGGGAGCCCCGCCCCCGGCTCCTGGAGGCCCTCTATGAGCGGGCGGAGGCCATCCACCGGGACGACATCGCCAAGTGCGCCGCCATCTCGGAGTACGGCCTGAGCCTGCTGCACGAGGGGGACGGCGTCCTGACTCACTGCAACGCGGGCCCCCTGGCCACCTCCCGCTACGGCACGGCCCAGGGCCCCTTCTTCCTGGCGGCGGAGCGGGGGATGCACATCCGCGTCTTCGCCGACGAGACCCGCCCCCTCCTCCAGGGGGCCCGGCTCACCAGCTACGAGCTCCACCGGGCGGGGGTGGACGTGACCTTGATCTGCGACAACATGGCCTCCATGGTGATGAAAAACGGCTGGGTCCAGGCCTGCTTCGTGGGCTGCGACCGGGTGGCCGCCAACGGGGACACGGCCAATAAAATCGGAACCAGCGGCGTGGCCATCCTGGCCAAGCACTACGGCATCCCCCTCTACGTCCTGGGCCCCACCAGCACCATTGACCTCCGCTGTCCCGACGGGGCCCACATCCCCATCGAGCTCCGGGACCCGGAGGAGATCAAAACCCTCTGGTACGAGAAGCCCATGGCCCTCCCGGGGGTAAAGTGCTACAACCCCTCCTTCGACGTGACGGACCACGAGCTGATCGCGGGCATTGTCACCGAAAAGGGCATCTGCCGCCCTCCCTACACCCAGAGCTTAGCAGAACTGTTCTAACAGTTAGGAGTTAGGAGTGAGGAGTTAGGAGTGATTTCCCAAAGACGGGAGGAGCTCCGAATTCCTTAAAAACTCCTAACTCCTCACTCCTAACTTACAAGCGGTGGTGGTTTCTGTGCTTCAAATCTACGGCACCCTGGGCCCCGCCTGCGGGGAGACGGAGACACTGGTCCGGCTCTTCCGGGCGGGCATGACCGGCGTCCGGCTGAACCTGTCCCACGTGGGTCTGCCCGGCGCGGCGGAGGAGATCGAGCACCTCCACGCCGCCGCCCGGCGCTGCGGCGTCACGCCTCAGTTACTGATTGATATGCAGGGCCCGGAGCTCCGGGTGGGAGCCCTGCCGGAGCCCCTGATGCTGGAGGAGGGGGCCTCGGTCCGGCTGGGGGAGGAGATTCCCCTGCCCGCCGCCGTCGGGCCCTATCTGGTCCCCGGACAGGAGGTCCTGCTGGACGACGGGAAGCTGCTCCTCCGGGTGACGGAGTCCCTGGAGCGGGGAGCCCTGGCCCGGGTGGAACGGGGGGGCGTCCTCCGGAGCCGGAAGAGCGCCGCCCTGCCCGGGGCGGACATCCGGCTCCCCGCCATGACGGACAGCGACCGGGAGAACCTCCGCCTGGCCCGGGACTACGGCGTCACCGGGGTCATGCAGCCCTTCGTCCGGGGCCGGGAGGACCTGGAGACCGTCCGGGAGGCCCTGGACGCCGCGGGCGGGCGGGACATCCGCCTCTTCGCCAAGATCGAGAACCGGGAGGGTGTGGAGAAGCTGGAGGAGCTGCTCCCCGCCGCCGGGGAGATCGTCATCGCCCGGGGGGACCTTGGGAACAGCGGCCCCCTGTGGGAGCTCCCCGCGCTGCAAAAGCGGATCGCGGCCGCCTGCCGGGCGGCGGGGAGGCCCTTCATGGTGGTGACCCAGATGCTGGCCTCCATGGAGCGGAGCCCCGTGCCCACCCGGGCGGAGGTCAGCGACATCTTCAACGCCGTGCTGGACGGCGCGGCCTCGGTGATGCTCACCGGGGAGACCGCCGTGGGCCGGTATCCCGTGGAGGCTATGGAATATCTGGTCCACACCGTCCGGGAGGCGGAAAAATTTATAGGGGCTTTATAAATGTATAAAAGAAGCGCCCGGCGTAAGCCGGGCGCTGTTGTTATTTTTTGTGCCAAACCACATCCCCAAATCTAGCCGCAGAGGCTTTGCAGCTTTCCAGAGATTCACATAAGTCGTCGGTGATCACATCGTAACCGCCGCCGCGTCCGGCACAAAAGAATAGGTAATACCTTGTGCCCCCGGCGTACCGGCAGATCGCCAGATATCGGACCACTCTGCCGTCTCCTTCAACGGTTCCGTAATTTCCCCTGTCCGAAAATTCCAGCACGGCTGCGCCGTCTAAAATATCAGGAAATTCCATCTGTGTATGCCTCCTGCCACAGCGCCTCGACGCCTGCCCGTCGGAGCCGGTCCTGCATTCTCTTCGCGGAAAATCCCGTAAACCAGAGCTGGTCGCCCTCCCGGCTGTGTATCGTCACCTGCGTAAAAAGCCCCCGCCTACGTCCGCTCATACAGCGGCCTCCGCCGGTCATAGGGCTGGGGCCGGTAGGTGACGGAGGCGATCTTCCGGCCCGACCTGCCGTACTTGGGGTGTACGCCGAAGAGGTCTATGTAGCGCTCCAGGTCGTCCCGCTCCTCCGCCATGGCCTCCAGCAGCAGGGCCGCCGCCCGGGCGTCGTCGATGGCCCGGTGGCTGTTCACCGCCTCCAGGCAGTAGGCGGCGATGGCATTCTCCAGCTTGTGGGGGTAGTCCCGCCGGTCCCGGTACACCGTCAAGGCGTCCAGAAACCGGGGCTTTTTCAGCACCCCGGCCAGGCCCTGGGGCTGGAGGAGGCCGTAGAGGAAGTTCAGGTCAAACTGGGCGTTGTAGGCCACGATCAGGGGGCGCTCCGCCCCCTCCAGCAGCTCCGTGAAGGCCCGGGCGGCCTCGTCGTCCCCCACGCCCTCGGCGGCCAGGCGCTCGTCGGTGATGCCCGTCAGGTTTACGATGAAGGGGTCCAATCGGCGGCCCTCCGGCAGGCGGAGGAAGAGGTCCAGGCCCCCGGCCTCCGCGCCGCCCTCCAGGGCCACGGCGCCGATCTCGATGATCCGGTCCCGGGCGAAGTCGATGCCGGTGGTCTCCGTGTCGAAGACCAGCATCCGGTCGAAGCGGTTCCAAAGCTCCGTCATGCCGCGTCCTCCTCCAGGCAGCTCTCGCCGGTGGCGTAGTCGATGGCCACTCCGGGCTGGACGTTGTAGGCGAAGATGTTGAAGCAGATTCCGTCCCCCGCGTCCTCCACGGAGTAGGCCTCCATCTGCACCCCTCGGGCCACCAGCTCCCGGCCCACGAAGACGGGGGTCACCCGGTAGAGGACATGGTTGTCCGTCCGCTGGACGTAGTCCGCCACGTCGTTTTCAAAGGGCAGCATGCCGGTGACGTTGAGATACCGGGTCCCCGTGATGAGATTTTTTTCGTTGGCGTTCTCTCCCGCCAGCTGGAAGCCGATGAGGTGACAGCGGTTGTAGAGATATTTCCCGTCCACGCAGTCATACTTGGCGGAGACCCAGCCGGTGGGCTTCACATTGCCGATGTCCCCCCGTTCCTCGGTGGGCATCAGCTCCGGGCAGATGTTGGCGTAGGCCGCGCCGCAGCGGCCCAGGTAGTCCAGTTCGCTGTAGTACTCAAAGGCCTCCAGGGTCATGTCCTCCTTGGTAAAGCCGGGCTGGTTGTCCTCCAGTTCCACGTAGGCCGCCCCCTGGTAGGGGGGCAGGTCCTCCAGGGAGACGGGCTCCGGCTGGAGATACCACCGCGCCGCCGCCACGGCCACGCACAGGAGCAGCAGCACCACCGTCTGCTTGGGCGAGAGCTGCTGTTTGTTTCTCCGCTTGCTCATAGCATCCTCCCTTTTCTCATTCCGGCGTTTCGCATCAAAATCCGACACACCAAATATACCATGTTCCGCCAGCATTTTCAACCGATAATCCGGCGGCCTTCGGACAAGCTGAGCTGTGACAAGATTCCCATCCGGGAGCGAGGCTCCCGAGAACAAGGAGGTTCCACATGCTTCAGCGTATGCGCAACGCGCTGCTTTTACTGCTGCCCTGCCTGTTTTTGGCGGCGGCGCTCTATCTCCAGGGGAAGACCCTGCCCGCGTCCTCCCCGGCGGTCATCCCGGCGTCGGCGGACAACTGGGGCCTGTCCTTCCCCAACGAGGGCCAGTCGCCGGTGGGCAACGCCTCCGTGGAGGAACTGGCCCAGTACGACGCCTGGTTCCTGGGGGACACGGGGGAGAAGGTGATCTACCTGACCTTCGACTGCGGCTATGAAAACGGCTACACGGAGAAGATACTGGACGCCCTGAAAAAGCACAACGCCCCGGCGGCCTTCTTTGTCGTGGGCAACATGATTGAGACGGCGCCGGACATCGTCCGCCGGATGGCGGCGGAGGGGCACATCGTGGGGAACCACACGTTCCACCACCCGGACATGTCGGCGATCTCGGACCAGGCGGCCTTCCAGAAGGAGCTGGACAGCCTGGCGGCGCTGTACCGGGAGACCACGGGGGAGGAGCTGCCCCACTTCTACCGGCCGCCCCAGGGGAAGTACAGCCAGGAGAACCTGAAACAGGCCCAGGCGCTGGGCTACCGGACGGTGTTCTGGAGCCTGGCCTATGTGGACTGGTACACGGACAACCAGCCCACGGCGGAGCAGGCCTATGGGAAGCTGCTGCCCCGGATACACGACGGGGCCATTGTGCTGCTGCACTCCACGTCGAAGACGAATGCGGATATTCTGGATGAGCTGCTGACGAAGTGGGAGGACATGGGCTATCGGTTTGCCTCGCTGGAGGAGCTGCCGGAGAGGTAGGGCCGCCTGTCGGGGATATGGTGTTTCCGGGGGGATGGGCCGCCGATAGAACACCGTGTAGGGGGCGGGCTCTGTCCCGCCCCGTCTACCGGAAGCA
>CAMXNV010000074.1 GCA_947245315.1 uncultured Oscillibacter sp.
CCGATGGCCCGCCCGCAGGTCAGCAGGGAGTCCAGGTAGCAGTCCAGAAAGGCGTTGAGCCCGAACTGCCCCCGCCCCACGGGCACGGTCCTTAAAAACTCCCCCAGCTCCCTCTCCGCCGCCTTGGAGGCGCAGGAGACCGACAGCCCCCCGGTCATGCGGATGAGCTTGTAGATGGCCGCGTCCACCACGGGCACGGCCTCCCGGACGGCCCGGTAGAGCCGGGCCTCCTGGTTCCGCAGGGGCACGTAGTCCCCCAGCACGCCGAAGGGATGCCGCTCCGCGTTCCGGAGCTGTACCGCCGCCGGAGCCGCCGGGGCCGCCGGGGTTCCTCCCCTCTTCCGTTTCTTTTTCAAAGCACCCTCTCCTTTCAAATCCGGTCCACCGCCAGGGCCACGAAGCCCCCCTCCCGCCGGTCGTCCCGGAGGTTCCGGGCGAAATAGCGCAGGTCGTCCATGGCGTGGTCGTCCCGTTTCCTGGGGGCGTCCCGCTCCCCCCGGGTGTCCCAGCAGTATTGGGCCATTTCCCGCAGGCAGTCCCTGCACCCCCGCCCGATGGCGATGCGCCCGGAGCGGAGGAGGTCCGCCGTCACCCGGATGCCGTCCGCCACGTCGTTGTCCGCTCGGACCACGGCGAAGCCCCGCCGCCGCAGGACCTCAATGAAACTGGCCGCCGAGGGGTCCACGACGACCCGCTGGATGCTCCTTCCCCCGGCCAGGCGCTCCAGGTCCCCGGCGTACTCCTCGTCGGTGCGCTGCCGCCCGGTTTTCCGGGAGTCATAATAGAACTCCTCCACCCGGTACCAGACCCCCTCCCGGAGCCCCCAGAGCCCGAAGGAGGCGGGGTTCACGGTGCCGTAGTCGGCGGAGATCCGCCAGGCGGAGTAGCCCTCCCGGGGGATGTCCACGGCGTCCCGCTCCGGGTCGAAGAAGTCGTAGACCCGTCCCTCCGCCGCGGACCACTCCCCCAGCACGAAGCGCCGGTAGAAGGTCCCGGAGTAGTTCCGGCGGTAGCGCTCCCGGACCCGCTCCGGCAGAGCGGGGTTGTCCTCCATGGTGAAGTGGAGCCGGAGGGCCCGGCGCTCCCGGGCCTTTAAGATCCACTCCTGGTAAAACCAGTGCTGGGGTCCCTCGGGGTTGCAGTTGAACCACAGCTTCCCGCCCTCCACGCTGCACCGGGCCGCGGCCTGTTCCACGAAGGACCGGGGCATCAGCGCGGCCTCGTCCAGCAGCACCCCCGCCAGGGTGCTCCCCTGGATCAAGGCGGCGCTGGACTCGTCCCGGCCCCCGAAGAGCAGAAAGCGGTTCTCGTGCCCGTGGAAGCGGACCACCAGCAGGTTTTCCCCCCGGCGCTCCCGGATGTCCATGCCCACCCGCCGCAGATAGGGGACCAGCTCCGCCAGCAGGTTCCGCCGGAGGGAGACGATGGTCTTTCCGCACAGGCCGAACTGCCGCCCGCTGAACCGGGCCTGGGCCCAGAGGAAGAAACCCAGCCCCATGGCAAAGGTCTTCCCGCTCCGGACGGCCCCGTCGCAGATGAGGGCGTCCCACCGGGGATCCTGCCACCAGGTGAGGACCCGGAGCTGCTTGGGGGAGAAGGAAAGGCCCTTAGCCGTCATAGTCCGCCTCCCCCAGGCCCCCGGCGGCGTCCTCCAGGGCCTGGTAGAGCTCCCCGGACCCGGCGCCCCGGTCCTCCAAGAGGCCCCAGAGGGTCTCCAGGGCCCGGACCCGGTCCACCAGCTTCACCTCCACGCCCCCCTTGTCGGTGACCTTGAGCTCCGCCACGGCGGAGAGGTCCAGGTCCCCCGGGTCCACCCCCTTGGGATTGAGGGCCAGCCGCACCGCGTCGTTGGCCCGTCCGAAGGCCAGCTGGGCCAGCCGCCGGAGGGCGTCCTCCCGCCGGAGCTCCCCGGCGGCGGCGTCCCGCATGCGCTCCAGGCGCTGCCGGGTGCTCTTCCGGGCCAGCATGGCAAAGCCGTCCTCACAGCCCGCCGCCCCGGCGGCCCGCTCCGGGTCCATGGTTTTCAGGTACGCCCGGGAGAACTCCCGTTCCTCTTTTCTCCACCCCATACAATCCTCCTTCCGGCCGGCTCTGAAACCAGCCTCCAAGACTTCCCTCCCCTCCGCCGAAAGTTGCACGCCCCCATGCACGCACCCCAAAAATTTTTTCTCCCCGAAAAAACAAGTCGAATTTTCCGCCCCAACCCTCCCCGGATCTGCTATAATGCCCTTAACAAGAAAATCCCAAGAAACAGGAGGCCACCCAGTGCTGAACATCTTGACGGGCCGGGCGAAGACCGGCAAATCCCAGTGGATATTGGATCAAATCGCGGCCCGCTCCCCTCTCCGGGGCCAGATACTCCTGGTGCCTGAGCACGCGTCCCACCAGGCGGAGGTGGACCTGTGCCGGGCCTGCGGGGACACGGCCAGCCGCCACGCCGAGGTTTTGAGCTTTCGCCGCCTGTGCGACCGGGTGCTGAGCGTCACCGGCGGCGGGGCCCAGGTGACCCTGGACGCCGGTGGGAAGCTGCTGACCCTGGAGAAGGCCCTTTTAGAGGTGTCCCCGGAGCTGACGGTGTACCGGCGGCCCTCCCGGAAGTCGGCCTTCCTCCGCCAGCTTCTGGACCTCTTTGACGAGCTCCGCTGTTACGACGTGACCCCCGGGACCCTCTATGAGCAGTCCCAGGCCGTGGCCGGGGCCACCCGGGACAAGCTCCGGGACCTGAGCCTGCTCTACGGGGCCTACGAGGCCCGCCTGTACCGCCCCGGCCTGGACGCCCGGGACCGGATGACCAAGCTCTGCGACCATTTGGAGGAGTCGGGCTACGCCGTGGGCAAGGACCTCTATCTGGACGGCTTCACCTACTTCACGGCCCAGGAGCGCCGGTGCCTGTCCATTCTGATCCGCCGGGCCCACAGCGTCACGGTGACCCTCCTGGGGGAGCCGGGGAGCCGGGAGGAGATGTTCGAGCCCTCCCTGCGCACCCTGGAGCGGCTGCGCCGCCTGGCGGAGGCGGAGCAGGTGCCCGTGGAGGTCCAGGTCCTCAAGAGCGAGGACGCCTCCCCCCTGGGTCACCTGGAGCGGCACTTTTTCGGCGGCGGTGCCCCCTACGAGGGGGAAGCGCCCCAGATCAAGCTCCTCCAGGCGGACACCCTCTTCTCCGAGGTGGAGCAAGCCGCCGCGTCCATCCGCCGCCTGATGGCCCAGGGGGTTCGCTGCCGGGACGTCACCGTGGCGGCCCGGAACATGGGGGATTACGAGGGGCTCATCGAGACAGTGTTTGAGCGCTACGGCGTCCCCGCCTATCTCAGCCGCCGCAGCGACATTTTGGAGAAGCCCGCCCTGAGCCTGCTCACCGGCGTCCTGGCGTCCATCGGCGGGGGCTATGAGTACGACGACATGTTCCGCTGGCTGAAGACCGGCCTGGCGGGCCTGAGCCCCGAGGAGTGCGACCTGCTGGAGAACTATGTCCTCAAGTGGGAGGTCCACGGGGGCATGTGGCTCCGGGACGTCGATTGGGCCGAGAACCCGGACGGCTACGGGGCCCCCTGGACGGCCCTCCGGGAGGAGCAGCTGGCCCAGGTGAACGCCCTGCGCCGCCGGGTCCGGGCCCCCCTGTCCCGTCTGGCGGAGGGCCTGAAAGCGGGGGAGACCGCCGCCGCCAAGGTGGACGCCCTGTACAGCTTCCTGGAAGAACTGAACCTCCAGGACGCCCTGGAGGCCCAGATGAAGGCCCAGGCCCAGGCGGGCCGCCTCCAGGAGGCGGAGGAGACCGCCCAGCTCTGGGAGATACTCTGCGGGGTGCTGGACCAGTTTGTGGAGATCCTGGGGGAGGAGCCCATGGAGCTGGAGGAGTTCACCCGGCTCCTCCGCCAGGTGCTGACGCAGTACAGCGTGGGCACCATCCCCGTGGCCCTGGACCAGGTCCAGGTCTCCGGCGTGGCCCGGAACGACCGGCACACCGCCCGGTATCTCTTCCTCCTGGGGGCCAACGATCACGTCCTGCCCACCCCCGGCGGGGGCGGGGGCATTCTGAACGCGGACGACCGGGACGAGCTGGCCCGCCTGGGGGTGGAGCTGGCCCCCACGGGCATGGACCAGCTGGCCATGGAGCTCCAGAACCTCTACGCCGCCCTGGCCCAGCCCACCGAGGGCCTGACGGTGAGCTGGCCCGTGGCCGACGTCTCCGGGGCGGAGCTCCGCCCGGCCTTTGTGGTGGACCGGATGCTGGCCCTGTTCCCGGCCCTCCGGGTGGAGCGGGAGGCCGCCGCCCGGCCCTACCGGCTGACGGCACCCCTTCCGGCCCTGGAGTCCGCGGTCCCCGGCGGAGCCCTGTGGGACTATTTCCGCCGGGAGCCCCAATTTCAATCCCGCCTGGCGGCCCAGACCCGGGCGGCTAGGCTGACCCGTGGGTCCCTGTCCCCCCGGGCGGTTCGGGCCCTGTACGGGGACCGGATGAGCCTGAGCGCCTCCCGGCTGGAGCGGATCCGCTCCTGCCATTTCTCCTACTTCATGGAATACGGCCTCAGGGCCAAGCCCCGGGCCCCGGCGGCCTTTGACGCGCCCCAGATCGGCACCTTCCTCCACTACCTCCTGGAGCACGTGACCCGGGACGTGCTGGCCCGGGGGGGCTTTACCCAGGTGGAGAAGCCGGAGCTCCACGCCCTGGTCCGGAAGTACATCGACGAGTACGTCCAGAAGGAGCTCCGGAACTTCCAGAACCGCAGCGCCCGCTTCCGCTATCTCTTCGGCCGCCTGCGGAACACGGCCTACGCCGTGGTGGACCAGGCGGCGGAGGAGCTCCGGCACTCCGACTTTGTGCCCCTGGCCTTCGAGCTCTCCTTTGGCGACGGGCCCGAGAAGGACCTGCCCTCCGTGGTGATCTCCGAGCCCGACGGGGAGCTCCGGGTAGGGGGCAAGGTGGACCGGGTGGACGGCTGGGTGAAGGACGGCAAGCTCTACCTCCGGGTGGTGGACTACAAGTCGGGGAAGAAGACCTTCGACCTGGCGGCGGTCCGGATGGGCCTGGACATTCAGCTGCTCCTCTACCTCTTCGCCCTGGAAAAGGAGGGCGGGCCCCGCTTCGGGGCCTCGGAGATCGAGCCCGCCGGGGTGCTCTACCTCCCCGCCCGGGACGACATCCTCCCCGCCCAGCGGAACATCCCCCCGGAGAAGCTCCAGGCCGAGCGGGAAAAGCAGCTCCGGCGCTCCGGCCTCCTCCTGGCGGAGCCCCAGGTCCTCCAGGCCATGGAGCACGAGGCCCTCACGGAGCCCCGGTATCTCCCCCTCCGGGTGAACCGGAGCGGGGACCTCTCCGGCAGCCTGGCCTCCGCCGCCCAGCTGGGGAAGCTGGGGCGCTATGTGGAGACCCTCCTCCGGGACATCGCCCGGGAGGTGCGCCAGGGGAACATCGACGCGGACCCCTGCTGTCACAGCGAGGAGGACCGTTTTTGCAACTACTGCGACTGGGCCGCCGCCTGCCACTTCCGGGAGGGCCGGGACGGCGACCGCCTGCACTACATCCAGCCCGTCAAGCCCGAGGAGTTCTGGAGCAGCTTAGAGGAGGGAGATGAACCCCCATGCCCGTAACCCTGACCCCCCAGCAGCGCGCCGCCGTGGAGAACCGGGGCGGCAGCCTGCTGGTGTCCGCCGCCGCCGGGTCCGGCAAGACCCGTGTCCTGGTGGACCGGCTCTTCCGCTACGTGACGGAGGAGCGCCGCAACGTGGACGACTTTCTCATCATCACCTACACCCGGGCCGCCGCAGCGGAGCTCCGGGGGAAGATTGCCGCGGAGCTCTCCCGCCGCATGGGCGAGGACCCTGGGGACAGCCACCTCCGCCGCCAGCTCCTCCGGGTCTACCAGGCGGACATCAAGACGGTGGACGCCTTCTGCACGGCCCTCCTCCGGGAGAACACCCACCTCCTGGCCCAGGAGGGAGACCGCCACGCCCTGACCCCGGACTTCCGGGTCCTGGACGACGGCGAGGCGGACCTGATCCGCCGCCGCTGTCTGGACCGGGTCCTGGCGGCCTTCTACGAGGACCTGACCCCCGGGGGCGAGCAGCTGGCGGACACCCTGGGGGCCGGGCGGGACGACGGGGCCCTGGTGGAGCTGGTCCTGGACCTCTACGACAAGCTCCAGAGCCACGCCTCCCCGGCGGACTGGCTCCGCCGCAGCCGGGCCGCCTGGGAGAATCCCGCCCCCAGCTTTGACGAAACGCCCTACGCCCAGGCCCTGCTGGGGACCCTGCGCCGCCGGGCGGCCCACTGGGGGGACCAGCTCCGCCAGGCCGCCGGGCGGACGGAGGGGGACCCGGCCCTGTCCTCCGGCTACGGCGCGAAATTCCTGGAGGCCGCCCAGGGCTTCCAGGACCTGAGCGCGGCCCCCGGCTGGGAGGAGGCCCGGCGGCTCTCCGCCGTCTCCTTCCCCAAGCTCACCACCCCCAAGGGCCGGAAGGAGGACCCCCTGGTGGTGTCCCTGAAACGGACCTGGGAGGGGGCCAAGGACGCCCTCAAGCCCCTCCAGTCCTGGCTGGACGTCACCGGGGAGGAGGCCCTGGAGGACCTCCGGGCCGTGGCCCCGGCCATGCTGGCCCTGCTGGACCTGACGGCGGACTTCTCCGCCGCCTTCCGGGCGGAAAAGCTCCGGCTGAACGCCGCCGACTTCTCGGACCAGGAGCACCTGGCCCTCACCCTGCTGACGGGCCCCGAGGGCGCGCCCACGGAGCTGGGGGAGCAGGTGGCCGCCCGGTACACGGAGATTCTGGTGGACGAGTACCAGGACACCAACGAGGTCCAGAACGCCATCTTCCGGGCGGTCTCCAAGGAGGGCAAGAACCTCTTCACCGTAGGCGACGTGAAGCAGAGCATCTATCGCTTCCGCCTGGCGGACCCGGGCATCTTCCTGGCTAAATTCGCGTCCTTCCGCCCCCACACCGAGGCCCGGGAGGGGGAGGACCGGAAGCTGGTCCTCTCCCAGAACTTCCGCTCCCGCCGGGAGATTCTGGACGCGGCCAACTTCGTCTTTGAAAATATACTCTCCGTAGAAATGGGCGAGCTTGATTACAATGAGGACTCAGCCCTCCACTTCGGCGCGGCCTACTATCCCCCCCGGACGGACTGCGAGACGGAGTTCCACCTGCTGACGGCCCGCCGGAAGTCGGCGGAGGACCCCCGGCCGGTGAAGAAGCTGACGGCGGAGGCCCGCTTTGTGGCCCGGCGGATCCGGGAACTGCTGGACACGGGCTATCCGGTCACCGATGAGGACGGCACTCTCCGCCCCTGCAAGCCGGAGGACATTGTGATCCTCATGCGCTCCCCGGGGAGCCGGACGGAGGTCTTCGCCGGGGCCCTGGCGGAGCGGGACATCCCCTGTTCCTTCCAGGAGGACAGCGGCTTCTTCGACGCCATGGAGGTCTCCACCGCCACGGCCCTCCTGGCCCTCATTGACAACCCCCGGCAGGACGTGCCCCTGATCTCGGTCCTCCGGTCCCCCATCTTCGGCTTCACGCCGGACCAATTGACGGAGGTCCGGACCGCCGCCCCCGACGGGGATTTCTACCAGGCCGTGTGCGCCTCGCCCCTGCCGGAGTGCCGGGCCTTTCTGGAGACCTTGAACGACCTGCGCCTGGCGGCCCGGGACATGAGCGTCCACCGGCTCCTCTGGCACATCTACAACCGCCTGAACCTCCTGGGCCTCTACGGGGCCATGGACCACGGCCCGGAGCGCCGGGAGAACCTGATTTCCCTGGCCCGCCAGGCGGAGAAGTTCGAGGCCGGAGGCTGCCGGGGGCTCTTCGCCTTCGTGACCCAGCTCCGCCGCCTCTTAGAGGCGGGCAGAGCGCCCGCCGCGTCCTCGGGGACCTCCGCCGGGGGCGTCCGGCTCATGAGCATCCACAAGTCTAAGGGCCTGGAGTTTCCCATCGTCATCCTGGCGGACCTGGATCACGCTTTCTCCCGGCAGGACTTTGACACCCCCGTCCTGGTCCATCCCGCCCTGGGCCTGGGCCCCCCGCGGGTGGACCTGGAGCGGAGGATCCGCTATTCCACCCTGGCCCGCACGGCCATTGAGGAGACCCTTCGCCGGGAGAACCTCTCGGAGGAGCAGCGGGTTCTCTACGTGGCCATGACCCGGCCCAAGGAGAAGCTGATCCTGGTGGAGTCCCTGTACTTCGCCGAGACCAGGCTCCAGCGCCTGGCGGCCTCGGCGGCCTGCCCCGTGCCGCCGGAGACGGTGGCGTCCTGCCGGACCTTTGGGGAGTGGCTGCTGCTGCCCCTGCTGTGCCGCCCGGAGGCGGAGGCCCTCCGGGACCTGGCGGGGGCCGAGGTGCCGCTGCTGGCGCCGGGGCCCTCCCCCTGGCGGGTGGAGCTCCACGACAGCGGGGACTTCGCCGCCCCGCCCCTGCGCCCCGGCGTCTCGGAGGAGGCGGAGGCCCCCCAGGTGCCCTTTGACCCGGCCCTGCTGTCCTTCACGTATCCCTACCAGCGGGAGAGCGCCCTGCCCGCCAAGCTGACGGCTACCCAGCTCAAGGGCCGCCTCCTGGACCAGGAGATTGCGGAGAACGCGGCCCATACGCCCTACCTCCGTCCCCTGAGCCAGCCCAAATTCCGGCAGGAGCGCCGGGGCCTCACCCCGGCGGAGCGGGGCTCCGCCACCCACTTGGTGCTCCAGTACCTGGACTTCGGGAACCCGGACGTGCCCGCCCAGATCGCCGCCCTGACGGGCAAGGGGCTTCTCACCCCGGAGCAGGGAGCGGCAGTGGACGTGCCCGCCCTCCGGCGGCTCCTGAACTCCCCCCTGGCGGAGGAGCTCCGGGCGGCGGAGGCGGCGGGCCGGAAGCCCCTCCGGGAGTATCGGTTCACCCTCCTGATCCCCGCCCGGGAGTATGATTCCCAGGCCTCGGAGGAGGACGCGATTCTCCTCCAGGGCGTGGCGGACTGCTGCTTCGAGACGGCGGAGGGCCTGGCGGTGGTGGACTTCAAGACGGACCGGGTCTTTTCCCAGAAGGACATCCGCCTCCGGGCGGAGCACTACCGCCCCCAGCTGAAGGCCTACAGCCTGGCCCTGAGCCGGGTTCTGGAGCGCCCGGTGACCCGCCGGATTCTCTACTTCCTCACCCCCGCCCAGTCGGTGGAGGTCTAAAGCCCGCCGCCGCCCCGGCGGCCCGGCCCCCAGGGTCTCCCTCGGCTTCCAATAGAACAAACCAAAACGGCGGTTCCCCGGCAACCCAAGGAACCGCCGCCCCGCCGCGGATAAAAAAGACCTGCCATGAAAATGGCAGGTCTTGCATTTTCAAATTTCCCTCCGCCCCTCCAGGGCCCGGGTCAGCGTAGCCTCGTCGGCGAATTCCAGATGGCTCCCCACGGGGATGCCGTAGGCCAGCCGCGTCACCCGGACGCCAAAGGGCTTCAGCAGCCGCGCGATATACATAGCCGTGGCCTCGCCCTCGGTGTCGGGGTTGGTGGCCATGATGACTTCCTTCACCTCGCCCTGGGCCACCCGCTCCAGGAGGGCCTTGATGGTGAGGTCGTCGGGCCCCACGCGGTTCATGGGGGAGATGACGCCGTGGAGCACGTGGTAATGGCCGTTGAACTCCCGGCTGCGCTCGATGGCGGCCACGTCCCGGGGGTCGGCCACGACGCAGACGACGCTGCCGTCCCGCTTGGCCGAAGCGCAGATGGGGCACAGCCCTCCGCTGGTGAAGTTCCGGCACACGGGACAGCAGGTGATGCTCCGCTTGGCATCGACAATCGCGTCGGCGAACTCCTGGGCCTCGGCCTCGGGCAGGCCCAGGATGAAGAAGGCCAGCCGCTGGGCGGACTTGCCGCCGATGCCCGGCAGGCGGGCGAACTGCTCCACCAGCTT
>CAMXNV010000075.1 GCA_947245315.1 uncultured Oscillibacter sp.
TGGGGAAGCCCCAGCTCCTTGGCGCATTTCAGGCACAGGCCCTCGTTGATGGTTTTCTCGCCGTCCAGCTTGGAGATGAAGACCACGGCGACGTTTTTCTTGCATCTGGAACAAAGTGTCGGCTGCATACCTCTTAAACCTCCACGCGCCCTCGGGCGCTATTGTTTGATATTCGGGCCTCATGGAGGCCGCCCGGCCGGGCCGGGGATTCTTTAGATACCCAGGAACTTCAAAGCGTCCAGGGGCGTGTACTCGGTGAAAAGCCGGAAGATCCGCCCGCTCTCCTCCCCGTCGAAGGAGACGCCCACCAGCCGCAGAATCCACACGGCCAGAAACAGCAGCAGCGCTCCCTCCGCGATGCCCACCAGCCCCCCGCCCACGGCGTTGAGCCCGTGGAGCCCCGGCAGCCGCAGCACCGCGTCCAGCATCCGCACCAGCAGGTACAAAGCCAGGGTCAGCAGGACGAAGGACAGCAGGTACAGCACGCCGTACAGCATGGACCGGGCCACGCTCTCGATGACGGCGGTCATCAGCCGGGCCCCCGTGTCCCGGACGGCGTCCCCCGCCCGGAAGGTCAGGGCGTCCCACTGGGCCTCGTCGATGCCCAGCAGGTCCAGCAGCTCCGCCGCGGAGAGACCCTCTCCCTCTTGTTGGTGGGGGTACTGCTCCTGAATGGCCTCGTCCAGCCGGGCCTCGATTCGCTTTTCGATGGCTGGGGCCACCAGCTTCGCCGCCGGAACCGACAGGGCCGAGGCCACGATCCCCGCCCCCGCCAGGGACAGGGCCACCACCAGCAGCCCCGCCAGGGTCCGCAGCAGGCCCTTCCAGGCTCCCCATATGGCGAAGCCCGCCAGCACCGCCACGGCGATGGCATCTATTATAACAGGTGTCGTCAAGCTTTCCTACCTCTTCTCCTGTAAACGTTTTGTGAACACGCCGTTTATTTTCATGCAATCAAGGCAAAAACAGGCTGGCGGAGGAGGCGGACAGCAGCAGCACCGTCCCGTCCGGGCGCATCAGGGCGCCCCGGGTGTCCTCCGTCCCCTGGAGGGTGGCGTAGGCCTGGAGGTCCTGGTTGTAGACCGTCAGGTGGCCCGCGTAGAGCACCGCCAGGTAGCGCCCGGCGGCGGAGATGCTCAGCACCTCCTCCCGGACCTCCAGGGAGCCCAGCTCCTCCCCGTTCTTGTCCACGGTGACCAGCCGCCCCACGCTGCCGGAACGGTAGCGGTTCAGCAGCAGCGCCGTAAAGCCCGAGCCCCCCAGGTCGTACTCCCGGAGGTAGGCCCCCTGGTAGGGGTAGGAGGCGCTGATCTCCCCGTCGGTCCCCGCGAAGGTCAGCACGGTGTCGGAGACGGTGGCGATGCGCCCCTCCGCCTCGCCGACGGCGGCCACCAGGCCGCCGGAGATGCTGTAGGAGGCCTCGGGCTCCTTGGCGTTTTTCGACAGGTCGTAGAAGCCGACGCTGCTGATGAACACGCCGTTCTCCTGGCCCAGAGTCACCGCCGCCAGGCGGTCCCCCCGGACATACCCGTCCAGCACAAAGCGCTGGGAGGACTGGAACTCAAAGGCCGGATCCGGCTCCAGGGCCTGGTCGTAGACCTTGATGCTGCCTTTGTAGCCCCGCTTCTGGGCCGTCACCGCCAGGACGCCGCTCTGGTTCAGCGTGGCGGATATGTAGGGCTCCTCCTCGTGGGCGGTGAGCTCCAGCAAGAGGCCCGTCTGGTCCAGGACGTACAGCGCCGTCCCCCCCACGTCGTAGGCCACGGCCCTGCCGCCCCCGGTGGCCAGGGCGGGAGCGGCCATGGTCACCGGGGTGGACCAGACCTCCGCCCCCTGGCCGTCAAAGAGGCGCAGGGACGCGTCGGACAGCACCACCAGGTAGTCCCCCAGCAGGGCGAAGCGATTTTTCGAGGAGGCGTCGTAGTGGTACACCACCTCGCCCCCCGCCTGCTCCGACCGGCCGTAGTGCAGGTAGCGCCGGAGTATATCGAAGCCGGTGCCGTCCCGGTAGGCCGCGAAGAGCACCACCAGCAGCACCGTTGCCAGGAGCACCGCGAAGCTCAGGAAGCTGCGGATGGGGTGGCGCTTCTCCTCGCCGCCGGTCTTTTGTTTCTCACTCATTCAGCCGTTCATCCTCATACCAAATTCTCGTCAGGTACAGCCCCCCCGGGGGCACCGTGGGCCCGGCCAGGGTCCGGTCCCCGCTCTCCAGGATGGCGGGGATGTCCTCCGGGGCGAACTTGCCCTCGGCGGCGTAGAGCACCGTGCCGGTGATGGCCCGGACCATGTTGTACAAAAACCCGTCGGCGCAGACCCGGAGCTCCAGCAGGTCCCCGCTCCGGGTGACGTCGCACCAGTAAATGGTCCGGACGGTGGTCCGGGTCTCCGTGCCCACAGAGCGGACGGCCCGGAAATCGTGGGTCCCCACAAACATATGGGCGGCCCGGTTCAAAAAGTCCTCGTCCAGGCGCTTGGGATAGAAATAGGCCCGGTTCACGTAGAAGGGATTTTTAAAGCGGGAGTTGTAGATCCGGTAGGTATACTCCTTCTTGATGCAGGACCCGATGGCGTTGAAGTCCTCCGGGACCTCCACCGCCTCCCGGACGGCGATGTCCTCCGGGGTGTGGGTATTGATGGCGTAGGGCATCCGCTCAATGGGAATCCGGCTCTCCGTGCGGAAGTTGGCCACATAGCGCTCCGCGTGGACCCCGGCGTCGGTCCTCCCGCAGCCCGTCAGGTGGACGGGCCCGCCGCAGACCTTGCCGATGGCCCTTTGCAGGGTCTCGCAGACAGAGGCGGCGTTTTTCTGCACCTGCCAGCCGTGGTAGGCGGTGCCGTTGTAGGTGAGCTTCAGGGCGATGTTTCGCATGGCCGCCTCCTCTCTCCAGGTTCGCAATCCGGCAGGAGCTCCGCCAGCACCAGCTCGGGACGGTTGAACAGCCGGGGAACCCGGGTGCTCTCCCTGGCCAGCCCCCGGCTGACCAGCAGGGCGGTCTCCCCCAGGTCGTACAGCCCTCCGGCGTGGGCGGGGAACAGCCCCTGGCCCGGGGCGTAGAGCCCATTCACAAGGCCGGGGAGCCGCCACTGCCCGCCGTGGGCGTGGCCGGACACCACCAGGTCAAAGGGGAAGCGCCGGTAGCGGTCCATCTCCTCGGGCCGGTGGGCCAGCAGGATGGTGAAGGTGTCCTCCCGGAGGCCCGCCCCCGCCCGTTCCAGCTCCGCCTCCAGGGCTCCGGCGTCCGGATCGTCCACGCCGCAGATTCCCAGGCACTGCCCCTGGAGCTCCACGGAGACATGTTCCCCTCGCAGGACGCGAACTCCCAGCGCCTCCATCCGGCGGCAGATGCGCTCCGCCTCGCCGGACCACCACTCATGGTTCCCCGTGACATAGAAACAGGGGTAGTCCGCCGCCAGGGCCTCAATGGCCGTCCAGGCGTTCTCCTCGGGCAGGGCGTCGTCCACCATGTCCCCGGCCATCAGCACCCCGTCGGGGGCGGCGGCCTCCACGGCCTCCAGCAGCGTCCGCTGCCCCGGGCCGTAGGCGCAGCTGTGGAGGTCCGACAGCACCGCCAGCCGCACCGGCGCGGCCAGCTTGTCCGTGGTGATGGAATAGGTCACGGTCCGTAGCCGCACGTCCAGGGCGGCCAGAGCCGCCAGGGCGCAGACCGCCAGCGCCGCGGCCCTCCGTGTACGTCTTTCTCTCTTCATTTCTCAGTCCCAGGACAGCCTGGGCCAGTCCGTCGTGGGGGCGACGGCGTCCTTGATCCCGTTTTCGTCGATCTTCCAGCCGTTCAGGAAGAACTCGTAGCCCAGGCCGGACTCGTCCCGGCAGAAGAAGGTCAGGGTGATCTCGTCCCCGGGCCGGGCCTCCGCCGACAGGGCCTCACAGGCGTACTGGTTGATGGTCTCCCCATACAGGGCCGTCTTCTCCTCCGCCACGTCTCCGTTGCGCCGGAGGCGGAACACCTGGCCGGAGAGCTGGGGGAGGTCCCCCTTTTCATAGCCCTGCAGCTCCGCCTCGCATCTCGTCAGCGTCAGCACGCCGTCCCTGTAGTTCGGCCCGCCGGTCCCCCAGCCGTAGCACTGGACCGGCAGCAGCCCGGCGAAGTCCCCCAGGTAGCCCAGGCTCTCCCGGCGCTGGGTCTCGCCGTTTATGATCTTCACATCCGCGGCGTACTCCCCGGAGAGCTCCGCCAGGGGCAGCTCCAGCGTTCCGCTAAAGGTCCCCACGCCGTCGCCGGTAAGGGGGACGTAGCCCTCTCCCCCCTTGCCGTTTACATTGGTCCACAGCAGCTCGACCACCGTGTCCGCCCGCCACTCCTTCAAGGTCACGGAGACATCAACAAGCAGCCAGATGCCCTCCGCCGAGACGGCGCAGTCCCAATCCCGCACCAGCTCGTTGGCGTCTCTCAGCTCCCGCTGGACGTTCGCCAGCCGCTCGTCCAGCCGCCGGGTCTCCGTCTGCAAATTGCCCTCAACGCTTCCCAGCCGCCCCCGCAGGTCCGAAATCCGGCTCAGCTGCAAGACGTTCAGCCCCAGCAGGAGGGCGCAGAGGGCCAGCGTAAGGGCCTGTATCCAGTTTCGCTTTTCATCCATTCCGGCATTCCCTTCTTTCAATCCCAGGTGAGCCTGGGCCACTCCTCCCAGGCGGAGCTGTCCCCGGCCACGTCCCGCTCCTCCACGGCGATCCAGCTCCGGAGCAGATGCTCATAGCCCAGGCCGTTTTCATCCCGGCAGAAGAAGGTCAGGGCCATCCGGTCCCCCGGCCGGGCCTCGGAGGACAGTTTGCCGCAGAAATAGCTGTCGGCCCGGTCTCCCGGCTCCGCCGCCTGCTCCGCCGCGATCTCGCCGTTCCGCCGGAGGCGGAACACATGGCCCTCCGTCTCCGGAAGCGAATACTCCTTCGCATACAGCTCCGCGCTCCACTCGTACACGGTAAAGACGCCCTTCATAAACTCGGCCTCGGTGCCGCCTCCCCGGGAATCGCACTGGACTGGCAGAAGCTCCCACACGCTGCCCAGGAGGCCCAGGTTCTCCCGGTGCCGGGCCCCGCCGTTTTCAAGGACCACATACAGGCCAACCTCCAGCTGGAGCTTGTCCAGCGGCAGCTCCAGCGTTCCCGCAAAGGTCCCCGCCCCGCCGCCGGACAGGGGCACCGTGCCCCCGCCCTCGCCGCCGTTTTCGCTGATCCAAACAAGCTCCGCCGCGGTGTCCTCCTGCCACTGCTTCAGCACGGCGGAAACCGCAACCTCCACACAGCGCTTCTCCATATTCACAGAGGGGGCATAGGTCCAGCTCCGGACCAGCTTTTCCTCCTCCTGGGCCTGCTCCCGCAGGGAGGCCTCCAGGCTTTGAATATCGTCCTTGATGTTCCTCTGGGCGTCAATCACCCGCTGCTCCAGCGCCGAGAGGCGCACCCCCTGCCAGAGATTCACCAGCAATAAAATCACACAGAGGACCAGCGTCAACCCCTGCCCCCGATTCTTCTGTTCCATTTGGAAAACTCCTAACTCCTAATTCCTAACTCCTAACTCCCTCACAGCCCGCAGGCCCGCAGGGCAATCACTCCCGCCAGAATCAAAACGCCCAGCGTCAAAGCGGCATAGTCCCGCCGCTGGTATTGCAGCACATGGAGCTTCGTCCGCCCCTCCCCGCCGTGGTAGCAGCGGCACTCCATGGCCGTGGCCAGCTCGTCCGCCCGGCGGAAGGCGCTGATGAACAGGGGCACCAGGATGGGCACTAGGGCCCGGGCCTTCTCCATCAGGTTCCCGCTCTCAAAGTCCGCCCCCCGGGCCTTCTGGGCGGACATGATCTTGTCCGTCTCCTCAATCAGGGTGGGGATGAAGCGCAGGGCGATGGACATAATCATGGTCAGCTCGTGGACCGGCACGTGGAAGCGCTTCAGGCCGCTGAGCAGCCGCTCCAGCCCGTCGGTGAGACTGATGGGGCTGGTGGTGTAGGTCATGAGGAAGGTGCCCATGATGAGCAGCATGATCCGCAGGACCATGAAGGCCGCGTTCCGCAGGCCCGTCTCCGTAACGTGGAAGGGCCCCCAGGCCCAGAGGATCCCCTCCCCGGGGGTGAAGAGCAGGTTCAAAAGGCCGGTGAAGACGATGATGAACAGCACGGGCTTCAAGCCCTTCACCAGGGCCCTGAGGCCCACCCGGGAGACGCGGACGCAGACCGCCAGCACCGCCGCCATCAGGCCGTAGGCCGCAAAGCTCCCGGCGCAGAACAGCGCCGTGATATACAGCACCACCAGGAGAATCTTCGTCCGGGGATCCAGCCGGTGGGCCACCGTGTTCCCAGGGAAATACTGCCCCAGGGTAATGTCCTTCAGCATGGGCCCCCTCCCCTCTTCAATGCCAGAAGCTGAGCCTCCAGGCCCTCCACCGTGTACACGGCGGGGTCGACGGGCAGCCCCCGGTCCCGGAGGGCCATGGCCACCCGGGTGATCTGGGGCACGTCCAGCCCCGCGGCCAGCAGCTCCTCCCCCCGGGCGAAGACCTCCGCCGGGGTTCCGCTCATCAAAATGCGGGCGGATTTCAAAACCAGAATCCGGTTCGCATTCCGGGCGATCTCGTCCATGCTGTGGCTGACCAGCAGAATGGTGGTCCCCTGGTTGCGGTGGAAGTCCCGGATGTTGGCCATCAGGTTCTCCCGGCCCGCCGGGTCCAGGCCCGCCGTGGGTTCGTCCAGCACCAGGACCTTGGGCTCCATGGCCAGCACCCCCGCCAGGGCCACCCGGCGCTTCTGCCCCCCGGAGAGCTCAAAGGGAGACTTGTCTAAGTGCTCATCCCGGAGGCCCACCAGCCGGGCGGCCTCCCGGACGGCGTGGTCCAGGGCGTCCCCCGTCTTCCCCTGGTTTTTGGGGCCGAAGGCGATGTCCTTGTAAACCGTCTCCTCAAAGAGCTGGTACTCCGGGTACTGGAACACCAGGCCCACCTGGAAGCGGACATTTCGTATTTTTTTCGGCTCGGCCCAGATGTCCTTCCCCTCCAGCAGCACCCGCCCGGCGGTGGGCCGGAGCAGGCCGTTGAGATGCTGGATCAGGGTGGACTTGCCGGAGCCGGTGTGCCCGATGATCCCCAGGAACTCCCCCCGCTCCACGGCGAAGCTGATATCCTCCACCGCGCTGCGCTGGAAGGGGGTTCCCACGCTGTAGGTGTGGGTCAGGCGCTCTACCTGCAAAATCGTGTTCAAAGCAAACTACCTCTCTGTTAATCAGGAATGAGGAATGAGGAATTTAGCACGGCTTTGGCAAACTTTCACTCCTAATTCCTAACTCCTAACTGTCTCCGCGATGGCGGCGGCACAGTCCTCCACGCTCAAGGCGTCCAGGGGCACCTCCAGCCCCTCCCGCCGGAGGCGGTCCAGCAGGTCCACGGTGTCCGGCACCGTCAGCCCCAGGCGGCGGAGGCGGGTCACCTGCCGGAAGACCTCCGCCGGCGTCCCGTCCAGCTCCACCCGGCCGTCGTTCATAACAATGACCCGGTCCGCCTCCTCCGCCTCGTCCATGTGGTGGGTGATTAAAATCACCGTGATCCCCTTCTCCCGGTTCAGCCGGTGGACGGTGGAGAGGACCTCCCTCCGCCCCACGGGGTCCAGCATGGCGGTGGCCTCGTCTAGCACCACGCAGTCCGGCTCCATGGCGATGACCCCGGCGATGGCAATGCGCTGCTTCTGACCGCCGGAGAGGAGGTGGGGGGCGTGGGTGACGAACTCATCCATGCCCACGGCCTTCAAGGCGTCGTCCACCCGGCGGCGGATCTCCTCCGTGGGCACCCCCAGGTTCTCCGGGGCGAAGGCCACGTCCTCCTCCACCACGTTGGCCACGATCTGGTTGTCCGGGTTCTGGAACACCATGCCCACCCGCTGGCGGATGGCCAGGAGGAGGCTCTGGTCCAGGGTGTCCATGCCCTCCACGTAGACCTTCCCCCCGGCGGGGAGCAGGACGGCGTTGAAGGTCTTGGCCAGCGTGGACTTCCCGGAGCCGTTGTGCCCCAGGACCACCACGAAGCTGCCCTTCTCGATGGTCAGGTCCACGCCCCGGAGGGCGTAGACGGGCTTCTGCCCCTCGTCCGCCGGGTAGGCGAAGCGAAGGCTCTCGGTTTCAATCATGTCACTCATTTATTCTCCCTCTTGGAAGCGAAGGGCTCCCGCCAGCCCGGGGGCCAGCTCCGCCAGCCCCCTCCCGAGGAGGAAGCCGCAGAGGACGCCCAGGGCGTTCAAAATGATGTCGTCAATGTCGAAGCACCGGCCCACCAGCACCTGCCAGCACTCAATGAAGGACGTAATGGCCAGCCCCGCCGCCAGGGCCCTCCTCCAGGTCCAGCCCCGCCAGAGCAGGGCGGCGGAAAGGCCGAAGGGGAGGAACATCCCCACGTTGCCCAGAAGGTTGAAGAGGCTGTCTCCCTGGGAAAAGGGGATGAGGTTCACCCGGTGGGCCAGCGGCAGGGCCCAGCCGCCGAAATAGGGCGACCAATAGCCCAGCAGCCCAGCGTACAGCCAGCTGGGGCTGGGGCACAGCGTCAGCGCCGCCAAGCCCCCGGAGAAGAGGAAGAGGGCCAGCAGCCCCGCCTCCCGGGCCCTGCCGCTGCAAAGGCCCCTGGCCGCAAGGCGGCGCCGCCGCCAGGGAAACAGGCACAGGTACAGCGCCAGCGCCGGAACCATGCCCGGCAGCATCCACAGCAGGTAGCGCAGCACCCGCAGGGCGGCGTCCATGAAACTGCTCATTCGCTGAACCACCTTCCCGTAGCCCCGCAGGGCAGGGCCAGGCCGGTCTGGGTCACGGGAAGGCCCAGCTCGTCCCAAGTGCACTTGCCGCCGTACTTCTCCTTCACCAGGAGGTTTAAAAGGTAGCCCAGCACCGACGGGGCCAAACCCGTGGTATAGGAGTTAATCAGCACAAACAGGGGCTTGTCCGACAGCACCCCGGCGCAGAGCTTCACGAAGGAATACAGGTTCTCCTCCAGCTTCCAGACCTCGCCGCCGGGGCCCCGGCCATAGCTGGGGGGGTCCATGATGATGGCGTCGTAGGTCTTCCCCCGGCGGATTTCCCGCTCCACAAACTTGGCGCAGTCGTCCACGATCCAGCGGATGGGGGCCTCCTCCAGGCCGGAGAGCCTGGCGTTCTCCCGGGCCCAGGCCACCATGCCCTTGGCGGCGTCCACGTGGCAGACGCTGGCCCCGGCCCTGGCGCAGGCCACGGTGGCCCCGCCGGTGTAGGCGAAGAGGTTCAGCACCCGGACGGGCCGCCCGGCGCTGCGGATTTTCTCCCCGCAGAAGTCCCAGTTCACCGCCTGCTCCGGGAAGAGGCCCGTGTGCTTGAAGTTCATGGGCTTCACCTGGAAGGTCAGGTCTCCGTAGCGCACCTTCCAGCTCTCCGGCAGGGCCTTTTTCTCCCAGTGGCCCCCGCCGGTGGAGGAGCGGAGATACCGGCCCCCGGCCTTCTGCCAGGCGGGATGCTCCCGAGGGGTCTCCCAGATGGCCTGGGGGTCCGGGCGGACCAGCACCTGGCGCTCCCAGCGCTCCAGGCGCTGGCCCCCGCCGCAGTCCAGCAGCTCATAATCCTGCCATTTGTCCGCGATCCACATGTTCCATCCTCCATCTTTCTGTTGGATTCTAAACTAGGTTATTATACCGCTTCTTTGGCCCTTTCGTCAACCATACATTGCCGGTTTTGATTTCCCCCGGCGGGAGAGGGGGCTGGTGCTCGCCCTTGCGGGCGGGGAGGCTAGGCAACCAGCGATGGCTGGTGCAATGCACCCCCCATTTTCTCCTTTTCTTCCAG
>CAMXNV010000076.1 GCA_947245315.1 uncultured Oscillibacter sp.
GTCTTCATGGGCTACTCCATCGGCGCGGGCCCCGTGGTCAGCTACCACTACGGCGCTGGGAACCAGGGGGAGCTCCGGAGCCTCCTCCGGAAGAGCCTGGTGATGATGCTGGCCGCCTGCGCCGGGCTCACCGCCGCCGCCGTCCTTCTGGCGGAGCCCCTGTCCCGCATCTTCGTGGGCTATGACTTGGAGCTCCTGGCCCTCACCACCCGGGGGTTCCGGCTGTACGCCCTGTCCTTCCTGGCCATGGGGTTCAACATCTTCGGCTCCGCCTTCTTCACCGCCCTGAGCAACGGCGTGATTTCCGCCGCCATCGCCTTCCTGCGGACCCTGCTGTTCCAGACGGCAGCCATCTTCGTCCTGCCCCTCTTCCTGGGGCTGGACGGCATCTGGCTGGCGGTGACGGCGGCGGAGCTGCTGACCCTGACGGTGACGGCGGCCCTTCTCCTCACCCAGCGGCGGCGCTACGGCTACGGGGCGAGTTAGGAGTGAGGAATTAGGAGTTAGGAGTTATGGGACGAATGGGGGCTCTCAATTCCTCATTCCTCATGGAGGCACATTCCCGCCGTGCCCCCCACGACGATAACCGCCGGGGCCTCCAGCCCGGCCTCCCGCACCCGCTCCGCGATCTCTCCCAGCGCCCCCCGGACGGCCCGGGGGGCGTTTTTTCCGGAGATCACGGCGGCGGGGGTGGACGCCGGGAGCCCGGCCTCCGTCAGGCGGCGGGCCAGCTCCTCCAGCCGGGACAGGCCCATGAGGAACACCAGCGTGCCCCCCAGGGCCGCCAGGCGCTCCAGCTCCGGCGGCGGGCCCCCCTCCGCCGTGCGGGCCGTCACCACGTGGAGGCTCCGGCTGACCCCCCGGTGGGTCACCGGGATGCCCGCCCCGCCGGGGACGGCCACGGCGGACGTGACCCCGGGGACGTACTCCCAAGCCACTCCGGCGGCCTGGAGGGCCAGGGCCTCCTCCCCGCCCCGGCCGAAGACAAAGGGGTCCCCGCCCTTGAGGCGGACCACCCGCTTGCCCTCCCGGGCCTTGGCGATCAGCAGGGCGTTGATCTCCTCCTGGCTCGCGGAGGGGCGGCCCAGGCGCTTGCCCACATAGATGCGCTCCGCTCCCTCCGGGGCGGCGGCGAGGAACGCCGGGTCCAGCAGATCGTCGTACACCACCGCGCCGCAGCTCTCCAGCAGCCGGAGGCCCCGGACGGTGATGAGGTCCGCCGCCCCGCAGCCCGCGCCCACCAGGAAGACCTTCCCCGGCCCCCGGGCCCCCTCTAAGATGTCCTCCAGTGCCCCAGGCTCCAGGGGGAAGCCCCCCTCCAGACAGGCGGCGAAGAGCCGGGAGAAGGCGGCCCCCCGGGCCTCGCTCCCGGGGACCCGGGCCCGGACCATGGGGCGCAGGCTCCCCAGGTAGGCCAGCAGGTCCCCCAGGTTTTCCGGGAGCCCCTGGGCGATCCGCTTCTTGACCCAGACGGCGGCGCTGGGGCTGGTCCCCCCGGTGGAGACGCCCACGGTCAGGTCCCCCCGTTTCACCAGAGCGGGGAAGAGGAAGGTACAGTGCTCCCGGTCGTCCACCGCGTTCACCAGGACGCCCCGGGCCCGGCAGAGGGCGGCCACCTCCCGGTTGGCCTCCCGGTCGTCCGTGGCGGCCACAGCGAAAAAGCGCCCCTCCAGCATAGCTGGTTCAAAGGCCCGGCGGAGCAGGGTCAGGCCCGGGAGGGCCTCCAGCTCCGGGGAAATCTCCGGCGCGGCCACGGTCAGCCGGGGCCCGTAGGGCAGCAGGGCCCGGACCTTCCGGGCCGCCACGGTCCCGCCGCCCACGATCAGGCCCTCCCGGCCCTCCAGGTCCATGAAAAAGGGAAAATAGGCCATGCTCACTCCTCCTCCGGCAGCTCGCAGAAATAGCGCCAGCCCCCCGGCCCCGGGGCCCGGTCCAGCCGGACGCCCATGACCCGGGCCAGGACGCCGCTCCGGTAAATCTCCTCCGGGCTCCCCAGGGCCAGCAGGCGGCCCTCCCCCAGCACGGCCACATCGTCCGCCGCGGTCAGGGCCAGGCACAGGTCATGGAGGGCCAGGGCCGCCGCCCGCCCCCCGTCCGCCAGGCGGCGGGCCAGGGACAGCACTTCCAGCTGGTGCCGGACGTCCAGGTAGGTGGTGGGCTCGTCCATCAAAAGATAGGCCGTCTCCTGGGCCAGGGCCAGAGCCAGGTAGACCTTCTGCCTCTGGCCCCCCGAGAGCTCCGGCAGGGGCCGGTCCGCCAGGTCCAGGGCGTCCGCCAGGCCCAGGGCCCGGTCCACGGCCTCGTAGTCCTCCCGCCGGTAGCGCCGGGGGTAGGACAGGTAGGGGAAGCGCCCGTGAAGCACCATCCGCCGGGCCGTGATCCGGGGCACCCCCCGGGACTGGGGCAGGTAGGCGATGGCCCGGGCGGCCTCCCGGGGGCTCCGGTTCCCCAGGGGCTCCCCGTCCAGCAGCACCGCGCCCCCCGCCGGGGGCAGGAGGCCCGCCAGGGTCCGGAGCAGGGTGCTCTTCCCGCAGCCGTTGGGCCCCAGCAGCGCCAGGACCCGCCCCGGGCGCAGGGCCAGGGACACGTCCGTCAGCACCCGGCGGCCCGGGTAGCCCAGGGAGGCGTTGCGCAGCTCAAGCATGGCCGGTCCCCCCTCCCCGCCTCTGCCGCAGCAGCAGCCAGAGGAAAAAGGGCCCGCCCAGCAGGGACAGCACCACGCCCACCGGCAGCTCGTAGGGGGCGAACAGCGTCCTGGCCAGGAGGTCACAGGCCGTCAGCAGGGCCGCCCCGCCCAGGGCCGCCGCCAGGAGGAGGCGGGCGGAGCTGTCCTCCCCCACCAGGCGGCGGACCATGTGGGGCACGATGAGCCCCACGAAGCCCAGCAGCCCGGCGAAGCTCACTGCCGCCCCCGCCAGGGCCGCCGCCAGGGCCAGCAGCACCAGCCGGAGGGACCGGGCCGGGAGGCCCAGGCTCCGGGCGGTCTCCTCCCCCAGCAGGAGCACGTCCAGCTCCCCCGCCAGGGACAGGGCCAGCAGGAAGGCCGCCAGAGCCACCCAAAAGGCCGGGCCCACCCGGGCCATGGACAGGTTGGCCACGCCGCCCACCCGGAAGTCCGTATAGCCGTTCAGGGCGTCGGGGAAGAAGGTCAGCACGGCGTCGGTGCCCGCGCCGAACATGCCCGACACCGCCACCCCCGCCAGGACCAGGGTCATCCTGGACGCGCCGGTGCGCTCGGCGATGGCCAGCACCAGCAGCACGCCCCCCAGGGCCCCCAGGAAGGCCGCCAGGGGCACGGCCTCCGCCCGGGCGGGCCAGAGGGCGGCGCACAGGGCCGTGGCCAGCCCCGCCCCGGCGTTGACCCCGATGACATTGGGGGCCGCCAGGGGGTTCCCCAGCACCCCCTGGATCACGGTCCCCGACACGGCCAGGGCCGCCCCCGCCAGGAGGCAGCCGCAGGTCCGGGGCAGGCGGGCGTACAGCACAATGGCCGCCGCCGGGCCCCTCCCCCGGCCCAGCAGGGCCCCCAGGACCTCCCCCGGGGACAGAGGCGCCGCCCCCAGGCACAGGCTCAGCAGGGCCGCCAGCCCCGCCGCCAGGGCCAGGGCCGGGAGGATGTATTCAGTTCGGATAGAGGATTTCGGCCAGCGCTTCATAGGCTTCCCCCCAGCGGGCGTTTGGTTTCAGGTTGTACAGGCGGTGGTCCAGGGTGACGAACCGCCCCTCCTCCACCGCCCGGAGGGTCCCCCAGGCGGGGTTGGACAGCAGGGCGTTCTCCAGGGACTCCCGGGCCGCCGAGGCGTCCGCCCCCTGGAGGACGGCGAAGATATAATCCGGGTCCCCGGCCAAAATGCCCTCCAGGCTCAGGTTCTCCAAAAGGCCCCCGCCGTCGGCGATGTTGACACAGCCCAGGTCCGCCAGCATCTCTCCCAGGACGCTGCCCTCGCTGCCCTTGGCCTTGACCCCGTTCCCGGTGGCTCGGACGTAGAGGACCCGGGGGGCGCTTCCGTCCTGCCGGGCCACGGCGGCCTCCACCTGGGCCCGGACGGCCTCCCCGTAGGTCTCGTAGCGCTCCGGCTGTCCCGTGAGCCGGGCGCAGGTCTCCAGCATCCGCAGGTAGTCCTCGAAGCAGTCCACCTCGAAATAGGCGGCGGGGATGCCCGCCTGGTCGAAGGCGTCCATCAGCTCCAGGTCGGCGGCGGTGTTGACGCTGGCCAGGATCAGGTCCGGCTCCGCCAGCAGCAGCACCTCCAGATTGGGCTCCTTCACGGCCCCCAGGTCCGCCACGTCCTCCTCCAGCCCCAGGTCGAAGGAGGTCCAGGCGTCTCCGGCGGCGGCGATGAGGCTGTCCCGTCCCCCGGCCAGACACCAGATGTCGGCGAAACTGCCGATCATGGCCGCCACTCGACCGGGCGGCTCCAGCGCAAAACTCCGGCCCAGGTCGTCCGTGAAGGAGACGGTCTCGCCGGAGGGGGGCGGCGTCTCCTGGACAGGCTCAGCCCCCCTTTGACAGGCGGTCAAAAGCAGCAGCGGGACGAGCAGGAGGCAAAGTCGCTTCATGGGTATCCTCTCCATTCCTGTTTGTAGGGGCCGGGCTCTGTCCCGGCCCGCTCTTCCAGTCAAACGGGCGGGTGCGGAGGCCCGCCCCTACAGAGTGGCAAAGGAGGCGGACCCCCGCCTCCTCTCCTGTCAATGCTCGCATTAAGCGTATTTCGCCACAATGGCGTTCAGGTCCTCCCGGTGGGTCTCGCTCCACTGGGCCCAGGTCTGGCCCTGGGCCGCCGCGGCCCTGCCCAGCTCCACCAGCAGGGCGGGGATGTCCCGCTCCAGGATCACCGCCCCGGCCTCGCCGAAGCGGGCCTGGTCCAGGGCGTCGCTGCCCCCCAGGAACAGCCGGAAGGCGGGCTGGGGCTTCTTGTCCTCCAGGCGGACGCCCCCCTGGAAGCCGATGGCCCCCGCCTGGTGGGCGGCGCAGCTGGAGGGACAGCCGGAGATGTTAATCCTGGGCAGGGCCCCGTCGGGGATGCCCGCCTCCCGGACCGCCTTGACGGCGGCCTGGAGAAGGCCCTGGCTGTCCCGGATGCCCTGCTGGCAGACCGTGGCCCCGATGCAGGCCACGCTGTACTCGAACTCCGTCCGGGCCCCGTCCTCCGTGAGGGCCAGGACCCGCTTCGCCTCCGGGACGGGGAGGTTGACGATATACAGGGTCTCGTCGGGCCCCACCCGGCACTCCGCGTTGCACAGGTCCTTGATGGCGGCGTAGAGCTCCCCGGGCTTCTCCACGGGCAGGACTCCGCCGATGGGGTGGTACTTCACGGCGTACAGCCCGGGCTGCTTCTGGGCGACGGCCCGGGGGTGGTCCAAGGTTCCCTCTCCCCCGCAGATATCGGCCAGAGCCTCCAGCCGGGGCATGTCCAAGCCCCCCGCCGCCTTGGCGGCCTCCACGTTCTTGAGGAACGCCTCCTTGAGCCCCTCGGGGCCCAGGGTGTCCTGCATGAAGCGGGTCCGGGCCTTGGCCCGGTTCTCGTAGTTGCCATGCTGACAGAAGGTGTCCACCATGGCCTTGACGTAGTAAAGGACCTCCTCGGGCTTCACGGCCCCGTCCACCAGGACGCCCATGCGGTGCCCCATGGCCCCCAGCCCCCCGGCGATGCGGAGGGAGAAGGTCCCGTCCTCCTGGGCCCGGAAGCCCATATCCCGGAAGGCGCTGTGCACCGAGTCGTCCGCACCGTTGGAGAAGGCGATTTTCAGCTTCCGGGGCATGTGAATCTCCCGGCAGATGGAGAGGAGGTAGTCCGTCGCAGCCTCCGCGTAGGGGTAGGGGTTAAAAGCCTCCCCCCGCTGCACGCCAGAGAGGGGGCTGCACATGACGTTCCGGGGGTTGTCCCCGCCGCCGCCCCGGCAGACGATGCCCGCCTCTATGGCCTCCTCCATGATGGCGGGGACCTGGTCCGCCGGGAGGTCGTGGAGCTGCACCGTCTCGCAGGTGGTGAGCTTCATTCTCCCGACGCCGTGCTTCTCCACGGTGTCCGCCAGGAATTTCAGCCGCTCCAGGGTCAGCCGCCCGGCGGGCAGCCGCAGGCGGAGCATGTGCTTCGCCGGGTCCCGCTGGGCATAGCTGCCCATGCCCCCGGAGTAGCCCTTGTAGTCCTTTTTCTCAAGCTTGCCCGCTTGGAACTCCTGAATTCTCTCGGAGAAGGTCTTGATCTCCTCCCGGTAGGTCTGAAGCCACTGTTGATTCATCACTGCGCGTCGCCCCTTTTTCCAAATAGCTTTCCCCTCTATAACGGGAAATCCGCTTGAACATTTTACCACAGAAGCCGGTCCCGCCGCAATCCCCAATCCGGTTTTTTTACGGCAGCTCCCCGGGCTCCAGGACCCGGAACCCGTTTTCCAGCAGCAGCGCGGCGAAGACGCCCCGCCCGTCCACCCGCCGCCCGGAGAAGGTCCCGTCGTAAACCTGCCGCGGGCCGCAGCTGGGGCTCCGGGGCTGGAGGACGGCCAGCTCCGCCCCCTCCCTCCGGGCGATCTCCAGGGCCAGGGCCGCGCCCCGGCGGAACTCCTGGTCCACACTTTTGCCGTCCCTGGTTCTCACCACGCCGTCCACGATCTCCGCCGGGGGCCGGGGCACCGGCAGGCCCCCCAGGACCTCCGGGCAGACGGGGACGGCCCGGTGCCCCTCCCGCTCCAGCCAGGCCAGAAGTTCGGGGCACAGGTTGTTCCCCCCGCTGTACTTGCAGTTCTCCCCCAGGAGGCAGGCGCTGACCAGGACGTTCATTCCTCCGCGCCCTCCAGGTAGTGGACAAACTGCTGGGCCGTCCGGCCGGAGAAGCCCCCGTGACGGACCTCCCAGGCGTTGGCCTTGGCCAGCAGCTCCTGTTCCTCCATTTGGATGCCCTGGCGCTTGGCCAGGGCCAGGACGATGGCCTGGAACTCCTTGGGGGTGGGGGCGGTGTAGTTGATGGACACGCCGAACCGGGCGGCCAGGGACAGCTTTTCCTCCATGGTATCGGAGCGGTGGATGTCCCCGTGGTGCTCCATATCCTGGCGGTCGTTCCAGGTCTCCCGGATCAGGTGCCGCCGGTTGGAGGTGGCGTAGATCAGCACGTTCTCCGGCCGGGTCTCCACGCCGCCCTCGATGACGGCCTTGAGGAACTTGTACTCCACCTCGTTCTCCTCAAAGCTCAGATCGTCGATGAAGATGACAAAGCGATAGTTCCGGTTCTTGATCTCCGCCAGAATCCGGGACAGCTCCCCGAACTGGTGCTTGTAGATCTCGATCATCCGGAGGCCCCGGTCGTAGTACTCGTTGATGAGGGCCTTGACGCTGGTGGACTTCCCGGTGCCCGCGTCCCCGTAGAGCAGGACGTTGTTGGCCCGCCGCCCCGCCAGGAAGGACTCCGTGTTCCGGCGGAGCTCCCGCTTCTGGCTCTCGTAGCCCAGCAGGTCCTCCAGGCGCACGCCGTCCACGTTGCTGATGGGCAGGAAGTCCAGCCCGCCCTCCGTCCGCCGGATGCGGAAGGCCCGGTTCATGGCGAAGACGCCGTAACCATACTGCTTGTAATACTCCGTCACCAGGCGGAACATCGCGTGCCCGTCCTCCGCCTGGGCCAGGGCCTGGCGGAGGGTGCGGACCTGGGCGCTGACGTCCCGGTTATAGGTGCGCTCCCGCTTGGGGATGGCCCGGTAGTTGGTCAGGATGGAGAAGCAGTCCGTCAGCAGGTACTGCTCCAGGGGGGAAAAGTCGTAGTGGAAGAGCTGGTAGAAGACGGCGAAGTCGTTCTCCGCGAAGTGGTTCACGCTGCCGCCCTCCGTGGCTCCCACCCGCTCACAGGTCCGGGTGAAGGAGTTGTCGTTGGTCATGAGGACCCAGGTGAGATAGCACTGCCAGAGGTTCTCGTCGAAGCCGCAGACGGTGGACAGGTCCAGGATCCGCTTGATCTCCGCGTTGGTCCGCCGGAGGAGGGACTCCTTGGGCCTGCCCTCCTTGCAGTCCCGGGCGATGTCCGCCAGACGGACCAGGATGCTGTCTTCGCCCAGGTCGCTGTAGAGAATCAGGTGGGGGAGGATACGATTCATAAAATGGTCAGTCCTTTCCTGCCGGAAAGCCGCCGTCTCTCCGGGGCGTTGGTTTACGAGACCCCTGCGGGAGGCGGCGGCTTTTGCCTATAGAATCAGTTGGACGCCGTATCGGGATCCGTGTCGCTGCCCCAGAGCATGTTCTTCCGGAGCTCCGCGCCCACGGTCTCCATCTGGTGCTTGGCCAGGATGGCCCGGCTGGCGTTGAAGAAGGTCCGGCCGTTCTTGTTCTCCGCAATCCACTTTCCGGCAAAGGTTCCGTTCTGGATATCCGTCAGCACGGCCTTCATATTTTTCTTAGTCTCCTCGTAGGGGAGAATCCGGGGACCGGAGACGTACTCTCCGTACTCCGCCGTGTCCGAGATGGAGTAGTTCATCATGGCCACGCCGCCCTTGTTAATCAGGTCAATAATCAGCTTCATCTCATGGATGCACTCAAAGTAGGCGTTTTCCGGCGCGTAGCCCGCTTCCACCAGGGTCTCGAAGCCCAGCTTCATCAGCTCCACCACGCCGCCGCAGAGGACGGCCTGCTCGCCGAAGAGGTCGGTCTCCGTCTCATCCTGGAAGGTGGTCTCCATGACGCCGCCCCGGGCGCCGCCGATGCCCGCGGCATAGGCCAGGCCGATGTCCGTGGCCTTGCCCGTGGCGTCCTGCTCCACGGCAATGAGGCAGGGCACGCCCTTACCCGCCACGTACTGGCTCCGGACCGTGTGGCCCGGGCCCTTGGGGGCGATCATCAGCACGTCCACGTCCGCCGGGGGCACGATCTGCTTGAAGTGGATGTTGAACCCGTGGGCGAACATCAGGGCGTTCCCCGCCTCCAGGTTGGGGGCGATGTCCTTTTTATAGACCTCCGCCTGGACCTCGTCGTTAATCAGGATCATAATCACGTCCGCCCACTTGGCCGTCTCGGGGACGCTCATGACCTTCAGGCCCGCGGACTCGGCGGCGGCCTGGTTCTTGCTGCCCGGGCGGAGGCCCACGCACACGTCGCAGCCGGACTCCTTCAGGTTCAGGGCATGGGCGTGGCCCTGGGAGCCGTAGCCGATGATGCCGATCTTCTTTCCGTCCAGCTTGCCCAGGTCGCAGTCCTTCTCATAGTACATTCTTGCCATATTCATATTCCTCCTTCAATTTGCTCTCGTCGTATATCGTGCTACGCCCTCTCTCGATGGCGATAGTACCTGTCTTTGCAATCTCCAGGATATCGAAGTCCTCCAACAGCTGGATCAGCGCCGCGTTCTTGCTCTGGGAGCCGAAGACCCACACGGTCAGGGACTCCCGGTCCACGTCGATGATGTGCCCCCGGAAGATGTTGGCCAGCTGGATGATCTCGTCCCGGGTCCCGTGGTCCGCCGCCCGGACCTTGATGAGGGCGATCTCCCGGCGGATGCAGGTCTCCTCGTCGAAGATCTTCACCGCCTGGACCCCCAGGATCCGGCGGCACTGGGTGGCCAGCTGGTTGACCACCAGCTCGTCCGCCAGCAGCTCGATGGAGATGCGGGCGGTGTGGGGCCGGTCCGTGGCCCCGGAGACGATGGACTCGATGTTATACCCCTTCCGGGAGAAGAGCCGGGCCACCT
>CAMXNV010000077.1 GCA_947245315.1 uncultured Oscillibacter sp.
GTCAGGCGGGGACGGAGCGGGCGGAATTTCTTCCGACGACATGGGGGGTGCATTGAACCAGCCATCGCTGGTTGCCAAGCCCCCCCGCCCGCAAGGGCGAGCACCACTCCCCCTCTTACGGGGAGGAAGGAGATCACCATGACCGATCTATTTGAAAAATCCCTCCGCACCCTGGAGCTGCCCCGGGTGCTCCAGCTCCTCTCCGACGCCGCCGTCAGCGCCGAGGCCAAGGATCGGGCCCTCCGGGTGACCCCGGAGACGGAGCCGGAGGAGGTCCTCCGCCTCCTGGACCAGACCGACGCCGCCCGGGGGATGATCGCCCGCCGGGGCGCGCCCTCCTTCTCCGGCGTGAAGCCCGTGGCCGAGGCCCTGGACCGGGCCGACCGGGGCGGGGGCCTGAACACCCGGGAGCTGCTGCGCATTGCGGACCTGCTCACCGCCGCCCGGCGGGCTCGGGAGTACTTCAACGACGAAGCGGCGGAAAAGACCGCCATCGATCACCTCTTCCTGTCCCTCCACGGCAACCACTTCCTGGAGGACCAGATCAAGCGCTGCATCCCCGACCCGGACACCATCGCCGACGCGGCCTCGCCGGAGCTGGCGGACATCCGCCGCCACATGCGGGCCGCCCAGGCCAAGAGCCGGCAGATTCTCCAGAAAATCATCTCCTCCCCCACTTACGCCAAGGTCCTCCAGGAGACCATCATCACCCAGCGGGACGGCCGCTTTGTGGTGCCCGTCAAGGCGGAGCAGAAGGGGAACCTCCCCGGCCTGGTCCACGACATCTCCTCCTCCGGGGCCACGGTCTTCGTGGAGCCCATGGGGGTGGTCCAGGCCAACAACGAGTATATCGAGCTGGAGGCCAAGGAGCAGAAGGAGATCGAGCGCATCCTGGCGGAGCTCTCCGCCGGGGCCGCGGCCCACCGGGAGGACATCCAGTGGGATTACGACGCCCTGGTCCACCTGGACCTGATTTTCGCCCGGGGCGAGCTGAGCTACCGGATGGACGCCGTGCGCCCGGAGCTCCGCCGGGACGGGACCATCTCCCTGCGGAAGGCCCGACACCCCCTCCTGGACCCCAAAAAGGCGGTGCCCATCGACCTGGAGCTGGGGGGCGTCTTTGATACCCTGGTCATCACCGGCCCCAACACCGGCGGCAAAACCGTCTCCCTGAAAACCCTGGGCCTCTTGACCCTGATGACCCAGTGCGGCCTCCACATTCCGGCGGGGGACCGGAGCGCCGTGGCCGTCTTCGACCGGGTCCTGGCGGACATCGGCGACGAGCAGAGCATCGAGCAAAGCCTCTCCACCTTCTCCGCCCACATGACCAACATTGTGGGCATTTTAAAGGAGGCGGACGCCAGAAGTCTGGTACTTTTCGACGAGCTGGGGGCGGGCACGGACCCGGTGGAGGGCGCGGCCCTGGCCATCGCGGTGATCCAGCACGTCCGGACCGCCGGGGCAAAAATCGCGGCCACCACCCACTACGCCGAGCTGAAAACCTTTGCCATGACCACCGCCGGGGTGGAGAACGCCTCCTGCGAGTTCAACGTGGAGACCCTGAGCCCCACCTACCGGCTTCTGATCGGCATCCCCGGCAAGTCCAACGCCTTTGCCATCTCCCGGCGCCTGGGGCTGCCGGAGGAGGTGATTGCCGCCGCCCAGACCCAGATGAGCGGGGACAGCATTCGCTTCGAGGACATCCTGACCCAGCTGGAGGCCAAGCGCCAGGCCCTGGAGAAGCGGGACGCGGAGTCCGACCGGCTCTTCCGCCAGCGGGAGGAGGACGCCCGGAAGGCCCGGGAATTCCGGGAGCAGATGGAGCGGGCGAAGGAAAACGCCCGGAGCCGGGGAGAGGCCGAGGCCAAGCGAATCCTCCGGGACGCCAAGGCCGCGGCGGACCAGACCTTTAACGAGCTGGCGGAGCTCCGCCGTCTCCAGGCCCAGGCGGACGCGGCCCAGAACATCAACGACGCCCAGGCCGCCATCCGGGCGGAGCTGAATCAGGCGGAGGACCGCCTGCGCACGGAGCGGGACCGCCCGGCCCCCATACCCAAGCCCAGCCGCCCCATTCAGAAGGGGGACCTGGTGGAGTTCCCCGGCGTCCGCCAGCCCGCCGAGGTGATCTCGGTGGGGAAGGACGGCACCCTGCAATTAAAGGCCGGAGTGCTGAAAATGAAGGCCAAGGCCTCTGAGGTCCGGCTCATCGAGGACGACGAGCGGGCGGCCCGGAAGCCCAAGACGCCCCCGGTTTCCAGCGGTTCTCGGACCCTCCGGTCCGCGGCGGCCCGGGAGCTGGACATCCGGGGCCTGGAGACCCTGGAGGCAGAGAGCGTGGTGGAAACCTTCCTGTCCGCCGCCGTCATGGGCAAGCTGGAGACGGTGACCATCATCCACGGCAAGGGCACGGGAGCCCTTCGGAAAGCGGTTCACGACGTCCTCCGCCGGAACAAGGCCGTGAAGAGCTTCCGCCTGGGCGTCTACGGCGAAGGCGAGACCGGCGTCACCGTGGTAACAATGAAATGACTTTCATAAACTATCTGTAGATTATGGATTCCGAAAACGCTCGTCTCAAAGGCCGCACTAAAAGACGCGAAACGGCCCAGCCCCCGCGCGTCCAATCCGCAGATTTCATCCTGTAGGGGCGGACCTATGTGTCCGCCCTTTTCCCGGAACCCCGGAGCTCCTTGTAGAAGAGGGACCTACGCATCCGCCCTTCTATGGAAAGTGCCCGGTTTTCGGAAGAAGGGCGGACACGCAGGACCGCCCCTACAGCTCCGCCTCCTTTTAAAATGCGCAAGCGGACACCCTCCAGCGACACCCCCTTGCCTCCCCCTCTGGGGGAGGTGGCGCGGCGCAGCCGCGACGGAGAGGGCTCCCAGCCCCGCTGCCGCCCCAAACGGCGGCCCCACCAAATTTTCCCCGTCAAATTGTTGCAATGCCCACCCAAATTTGCTATACTATTTCTACAATATCACAACACAGAGGTGACGATCATGCAAAAACTGGAAAAACAATTCCACATTGCCTGTACCGCTGAGGACGTGGGCCGGTACTGCATTCTCCCCGGCGATCCGGGCCGGGTGCCCGCCATCGCCGCCTATTTTGACGACGCCAAACAGGTGGCCTATAACCGGGAGTACAACGTCTGGACCGGCACGCTGCTGGGGGAGAAGGTCACCGCCTGCTCCACCGGCATCGGCGGGCCCTCCGCCTCCATCGCCATGGAGGAGCTCCACAAGTGCGGCGCGGACACCTTCATCCGCACGGGGACCTGCGGGGGCATCGACGTGAATGTCCAATCCGGCGATATCGTGGTGGCCACGGGGGCCATTCGCTATGAGCACACCAGCCGGGAGTACGCCCCCATCGAGTTCCCCGCCGTGGCGGACTTCGGCATTGTGGACTGCCTGGTCCGGGCCACCCGCGCCCTGGGCTACCCCCTGCACACGGGCATCGTCCAGTGCAAGGACAGCTTTTACGGCCAGCACGACCCCGCCGCCTCCCCGGTGTACTACGAGCTCCAGCAGAAGTGGGAGAGCTGGAAGCGCCTGGGCGTGAAGGCCAGCGAGATGGAGAGCGCGGCCCTCTTCGTGGTGGCCGCCGCCCTGGGCTGCCGCTGCGGGAGCTGCTTCCACGTGGTCTGGAACCAGGAGCGGGAGGCCGCGGACCTGGACCAAAAGATGAGCGAGGACACCAGCACCTCCGTCCGGGTGGCGGTGGAGGCCCTGAAGCTCCAGATCGAGGCGGACCGGGCCGCCGGAAAATAAGGGAGGAGACCATGGCCGACTCCCTGAATCTCCACCCAAATCGGGAACATCTTCTGTCCTTAATGGACGCGGCCAGGGACATCTGCGTGGCTTTCGGGACGCCGGAAACGACCTTCGAGCCGGTGGGCTACGGAGTGGATGCCTCCGAAATCCGGCATGATAACTATTTCCTAAAAAGCGAAAAAATTACCCTAAAGGTCCGCCGGAGCTCCGGATTTAGCCATGATTCCCTATCCGTGGAAGTGACGCTCCCCCAACTGGAAGCGACTGTTTTTTCCGCCTATTGGAACAAGCAGGAGGAGACGGGCAGCCTGAACACCTACCGTCCCGGCAAGTGGGAAAACTACCTGCTTGGACAGCAAGCCCAGGCCAAGGCGATCCTCCGGCGGCGGCATGAGCTTGCGCTGCAAAAGCAAGCGGAGCACCAGCAAGCCCGCGAGGAAGCGGAACGGCAACGCTTCGATCCTATCGACGATAGTAATTATTTTTAAATGAGTTTTCTAAATATATTTATAAAAGTATTTAGAAAATAGGGGGGTGGGTCAAATAGCAGAGTATCAATATATCTACGAGCTTCCAAACGGGGAAGCGATCTACAACCTAAGGGATTTGGCCGTATGCATCAGCCACGCCTGGGGCCGGGTAACCGGCTCAGAAACCCGCTCAGCCGCCATGAGCAACGACCCTGACTATTTTACCGTGTTCCGATATCAGTATCAGGACGAAAAAGTCTTAATCGAAACCCTGTCGGGCATTGGTGACCATGACAAAGTGAAAGAGGCAAAAATAACACTTCCCACCCTCGAAACTCTGGTATTTGACTGCAAATCTGATGTTTTGTACACCTATCGCCCCGGCGCCTGGGAGCAGTACCTACTCTCAAAGGAAGCCCAGGCCCGGGCGGACCTGGAGCAGATCCGCCAAAACAACATCCGGAGGAACCAGGAAATTGAGGAAAGAGCCCGAAGGAGAGAAGAAGCCCGCTTCGCCCCCATTGACGACAGCAGCCTCTTTTGAGCATTCCCCATTCGCATTTTATAAAGCACCTTTATAAAAGCACAGAAAGAAGATTTGACTATGGAATACATAGACCTCAATCAAAGCCCCAATGGGAAATATCTTCTTCAGCTGATGGAGGCCGCCGTAGATATCTGCGTCTTCTTTGGGCAGGTTACCGGACAAGAAAGCGACATCTATCGCGACAGCTACGGGGAATATGTCACAGAAACAGCCGACAAACGTACATATGTGACCCCCAAAATTCAAATTGACGCAGCCACAAGCTTAGGCAGAACCCCTTATGGAACCAGTGGCACGGTCTGGTGGGTAAAGGTAACGCTTCCGAACCTTCAAACGACGGTTTTCGATTGCTCGGAAAAGCGAAAATCAGCGAGGGTTTACCGTCCCGGACAGTGGGAGCAGTACGTGCTCTCTCAGGGAAAAATTTGCCGGGAGATCATGAACAAGCGCATGGAACACAGCAGACAGCAAGCGGAGGCCAAGAAGGAACAGCACCGGCAGGAGGAGGCCCTGCGCTTCACCCCCATCGACGACAGCGGCATTTTCTAGCCATGCTTTCTTCTAAAACTCACATTTAAAAAGACTCTATAAAAGAAACACAAAAAAGCGGACCGCCCTCCGGCGGCCCGCTTTTCCCATGCCTCACTGGATGCCCAGCACCTTATAATCCTGGTCCTCCACGGCCTTTTTCAGCGCCTCGTCTGCCAGGGCTCCGGAGAGGGTCACCACCGCCGTGCCCTTCTCGTGGCTGACGTTGGCGGCCTGAACCTCCGGCAGGGCTTCCAGGGCCTTTTTCACCCGGGCCTCGCAGTGGCCGCACATCATGCCCTCGATCTTCATGGTTTTTTCCATAGTCGTTACCTCCTCGAAATGTTTGGAATGCTGGATTTTTCTATCCTTTTTCACGTCCCGCAGGTCAAATAGGTTCAGCCGCAGGGCGTTGGATACCACGCAGAAGCTGCTGAGGCTCATGGCCGCCGCGCCGAACATGGGGTTCAGCGTCAGGCCCAGGGGGATGAAGAGCCCCGCCGCCAGGGGGATGCCGATGGTGTTGTAGAAGAAGGCCCAGAACAGGTTTTCGTGGATGTTCCGCAGGGTGGCCCGGCTGAGCCGGATGGCCGCGGGCACGTCGGAGAGGCGGCTTTTCATCAGCACCACGTCCGCCGCGTCGATGGCCACGTCGGCCCCCGCGCCGATGGCGATCCCGGTGTCCGCCCGGGTGAGGGCCGGGGCGTCGTTGATGCCGTCGCCCACCATGGCCACCTTGCCCTGGCGTTTCAGGCTCCGGATGACGCTCTCCTTCCCGTCGGGGAGCACCCCGGCGATGACCTCGTCCACCCCGGCCTGCCGCCCGATGGCCTGGGCGGTCCGCTGGTTGTCGCCGGTGAGCATGACCACCCGAATTCCCATATTTTGGAGTTCCTTGACGGCCTGAGGGCTGTCTTCTTTTATGACGTCCGCCACGGCCACGATGCCCAGCAGCTCCCCGTCCCGGCTGAAGAAGAGGGGCGTTTTCCCCTGGCCCGCCAGAGCCTCGGCCTGGGCCTGAACCTCTTGGGGCACAGTGGTTTGAGAGCTAATGAAGCTGAGGTTTCCCCCGCTGAGGAGGGCCCCGTTCAGCCGGGCGGTGAGGCCGTTCCCCGGCAGGGCCTGGAAGTCCGTGACCTCCTCCGCCGGGACCCCTTCCTCCTCCGCCCGCTGGAGGATGGCCCGGGCCAGGGGGTGCTCGCTCTTCTGCTCCAGGGCCCGGGCCAGCCGGAGGAGCTCCGCCCCGGTGAGCCCCTGGGCGGGGAGGAGGTCCGTCACCCGGGGCTCCCCGCGGGTGATGGTGCCGGTCTTGTCCAGGGCCACGATTTCCGTGCGCCCTGCGGCCTCCAGGGAGGCGGCGGTTTTAAAGAGGATGCCGTTTTTGGCCCCGAGCCCATTGCCCACCATGATGGCCACCGGAGTGGCCAGCCCCAGGGCGCAGGGGCAGGAGATCACCAGCACGGAGATGCCCCGGGCCAGGGCGAAGCCCACGGTCTGCCCCAGCAGCAGCCATACAACCGTGGTAATTACAGCGATGGAGATCACCACCGGGACGAAAATGCCGGACACTTTGTCGGCAATTTTGGCAATAGGGGCCTTGGTAGCCGCCGCGTCGCTGACCATTTGGATGATCTGGGAGAGGGTGGTGTCCTCGCCCACCCGGGTTGCTTGACACTTTATAAAACCTGCTTGATTAGTGGTGGCGGCAGAGACGGCGTCCCCGGGGGCCTTGTCGACGGGGATGCTCTCCCCGGTGAGGGCGGACTCGTTCACGGCGCTGGAGCCCTCCACCACCACGCCGTCCACGGGGATGTTCTCCCCGGGCCGGACCACGAAGAGGTCGCCCTTTTGCACCTGCTCGATGGGGACGGGGACCTCCTGGCCGTCCCGGAGGAGGACGGCGGTCTTGGGGGCCAGCTTCATCAGGCTTTTCAGGGCGTCGGTGGTCTTGCCCTTGGAGCGGGCCTCCAGCATTTTGCCCACGGTGATGAGGGTGAGGATCATGGCGGCGGACTCAAAATAGAACTCCATCATGTAGTCCATCACGGCCTCCATGTCCCCCCGGACCTGAGCGCCGGTCATGGCGAAGAGGGCGTAGGTGCTGTAGACGAAGGCGGCCGAGGCGCCCAGAGCCACCAGGGTGTCCATGTTGGGGGCCTTGTGCCAGAGGCTCTTAAAGCCGCTGATGAAAAATTTCTGGTTGATGACCATGACGGCCACCGTCAGCAGAAGCTGCAAAAGGCCCATGGCCACGTGATTCCCGTGGAGGAAGGCCGGGACGGGCCAACCCCACATCATATGGCCCATGGAGAAGTACATGAGCACCGCCAGGAAGACCAGGGAGGTCCACAGGCGCCGTTTCAGCAGGGGCGTCTCGTGGTCCGCCAAGGCGGCCTCGGGGCTGGCGGAGGCCCCGGCGGAGGCAGCCTTGCCCGCCCCCTTCTTGGAGGCTCCGTAGCCCGCATTCTTTACAGCCGCAATGATTTCCTGTTCCGAGGCGCTGCCCTCTACCCCCATGGAATTGGTCAGTAGACTGACGGAGCAGGCGGTGACGCCCGGCAGCTTTGCCACCGCCTTTTCCACCCGGGCGCTGCAAGCGGCGCAGCTCATGCCGGTGACGTTGTATTGTTCCATAAGCGGGACCTCCTATGTCCAAATTTAATAAATAGATAGTTTATAAAACAAACAATAAAATAGTGCTGCGGCCAGCGGCGGCGCGGGCCGGGACGAGGCCGCGGTTTCGATCCAAGAGCGGGGCCGCCGGTGCTTAGCCCTATAATATAGATAGTATATGAAAATTACTTCATTAACTTTTGAAGGGTGGCGACCAGCTCGTCGATGGTGGCGTCCCGGCCCTCCCGGATGTCCTGGGCCACGCAGGTGCGGATATGGGCGGCCAGGAGCTCCTTGCTGAAGGCGTTCAGGGCGGCGTTGGCGGCGGCCACTTGGGCCAGGATGTCGGGACAGTAGGCGCTGCGCTCCACCATGCCCCGGATGCCCCGGATTTGGCCCTCAATTCGGTTCAGGCGGTTGACAAGCCGCCGGTATTCCTCTTCGGAGCGCTGCTTCGTCTTGTGGCAGTCACAGCCTTCCATAACGGCGTCCTCCTCATCCAAGATACCCCCTAGGGGTATTTTGCATTATATACCCACCCGGGGTATTTGTCAAGACCAAATTTTCCTGCAATTCATCGCCGCTCTCCCTATTAGGGGATACTTTTGGACCCAAATGATCCTTCTTTTTCACCGGGGCAAAACGTGCAACTAAAAATACCCTGGGCATAAAACCAGCCGGCAAAAGGGAGGGTTCCCTCTGTCGGCTGGTTCTATGCGGGGTGGTTGTTTTAATTAGGCGCTTATATCAATAAGGAAATGCTTACTTCCGGAGGACCACCTGACCGGGGCCCTTGAAAATGGAATCCGGCGGGACGGTTCCCCGGACGGAGGAGAGGGGATAGACGCTGGCGTTCCGCCCGATGACGGAGCCGGGGTTCAGCACGCTGTTGCAGCCCACCTCCACGTGGTCCCCCAGGATGGCGCCGAATTTTTTCCGCCCGGTCTCCAGGCGTTCCCCGCCGTTCCGGACGGTGACCAGGGTCTTGTCGGATTTGACGTTGGAAGTGATGGATCCGGCCCCCATGTGGCTCTTGAAGCCCAGAATGGAGTCGCCGACGTAATTATAATGTGGGGTTTGGACGCCGTCGAAAAGGATGACGTTTTTGAGCTCCACGGAGTTGCCCACGACGCAACCCTGGCCCACCAGGGCGGAGCCCCGGATAAAGGCGCAGTGGCGGACCTCGGTGTCCGGACCGATGATGCAGGGCGCGCCCAGGAAGGCGGTGGGGGCGACGCGGGCGGTTTTGTGGACCCAGACCTGGGGGGCGGGCTGGAGGTAGTCCTCCGGGTCCAGGGCGGGGCCCAGGGAGAGGATCAGGTCCTTGATGCCGTCCAGGGCCTCCCAGGGGTATTGGAATTGGGAGAGGTAGGACCCCGCCAGGGTGTGGGAGAGGTCCAGAAGGGCTGAGGTTGTCAGAGTCATGGGGCGCCTCCTGTGATTGCCGCCGGAAAGGGGCGGGAGTGTGATGGTGGTATTATATACCGGGACGGGGAGCTTTGCAAGGGGGCGGGGAGCGTGGGAGTGTCCAACTGCGCATTTTATCAGGGGATGGGCCGTAGGGGCGGACCTGCG
>CAMXNV010000078.1 GCA_947245315.1 uncultured Oscillibacter sp.
CGGCCCGTTTTCTCGTTTTCTTCTGGAAGAAAAGGAGAAAATGGGGGGTGCATTGGACCAGCCATCGCTGGTTGCCAAGCTCCCCCGCCCGCCAGGGCGAGCAAAAGCCCCCTCTTCCTTTGGAAAAGGAAAAATCTCAATTCTCCGTATTGACAAACGCCGTGAATCCGTTATAATAACACTGTTCAAAAGGCGAAACGCCGTGAAAAAGCCAGCCGCGCGAAACGGTTCCTCAGCGAGAGGGGGATGGTGCAAGCCCCTCGTCCACGCCGCAAGGCCGCCACTTTGGAGCGGTCCGCGAGGAGCGGAACGGCTCATCCCCGTTACCGGATGGCTTGAGATGTCCCCCATGGGGGATAATCAGGGTGGTACCGCGATGCTTCGCCCCTGACGCTGTCAGGGGCGTTTTTTGTACGGAGAGGAGGGACAAATGAAAAATTTCCAGAACTATACCCCGGAAAAGTACGGCGGCCCGGAATACCGGCCGGTGGAAGAGGGAATCTATCAGGGGAAAAATCCCTACTGGCGGCCGGGCTTCGGCCAGGAGACCATCTATGTCACCTCCCTGTCCTTCGAGATGGAACCGGACCGCTACGGCGAGGAGGGCGGCTGCCCCCAGGACATCACCCAAGTCCCCTTTGAGGACATCCTGGACAACTACTCCGTCTACGTCACCGACTTCTACGACGAGCTGAACCAAGCCAGCGCGGCGACCTGCTGCCAGGAGTTCGGCTCCGGCGACATTCAGGACATCCGAAACCTGCGCGGCCTAATCGGCAAGCGGTTCTACGCCGTGCCCTGTGAGCTGGATGACCCGGAGGGCGGCGGCTCTGAGTACAAGATTGTCATTGAATAACATGTGAATTATATTTTAGGAGGTAATCCCCATGTCCCATCCCTATCACGGCCTGAACGAGCTGCGGGAGATGTTCCTCAGCTACTTTGAGAGCAAGGGCCACCTTCGCCTGCCCAGCTTTTCCCTCATCCCCCCCGCGGGGGACGCCAGCCTGCTCCTCATCAACAGCGGCATGGCCCCCATGAAAACCTGGTTCACCCGGGAGGAGGAGCCCCCCAGGGACCGGGTCTGCACCTGCCAGAAGTGCATCCGCACGGGAGACATTGAGAACATCGGAAAGACCGACCGCCATGGCACCTATTTCGAGATGCTGGGCAACTTCTCCTTCGGCGACTACTTTAAAAAAGAGGCCATCCCCTTCTGCTGGGAGTTCCTCACCAAGGTGGTGGGGCTGGAGGAGGACCGGCTCTATCCCTCCATCTACCTGGACGACGACGAGGCCTTTGAAATCTGGAACAAAGACATCGGCATCCCCCGGGAGCGCATCTTCCGCTTCGGCAAGGAGGACAACTTCTGGGAGCACGGCGCGGGCCCCTGCGGCCCCTGCTCCGAGGTCTACTATGACCGGGGCGAGGAGCACGGCTGCGGCAAGCCCGGGTGCACCGTGGGCTGCGACTGCGACCGCTATATCGAGGTCTGGAACAACGTCTTCTCCCAGTTTGTCAACGACGGGGAGGGACACTATGAGGAAATGGCCAACAAAAATATCGACACGGGCATGGGCCTGGAGCGACTGGCCTGCGTGTGCCAGAACGTGGGCTCCCTCTTCGACGTGGACACGGTGATGAACATCACCAACCGGGTCTCCGAGATCACCCGGGCCCACTACGGGGAGAGCCACAAGGCCGACGTCAGCCTCCGGGTCATCACGGACCACATCCGCTCCTCCGTCATGATGATCTGCGACGGCGTGCTGCCCAGCAACGGGGGCCGGGGCTACGTCCTCCGCCGCCTCCTCCGCCGGGCGGCCCGGCACGGGCGGCTGCTGGGAGTGGACAGGCCCTTCCTCTTCGACGTGGTGGACACGGTGGTCCGGGAGAACGAGTGCGCCTACCCCGACCTCCGGGAGAAGCAGGACTATATCACCAAGGTCATCCGCACCGAGGAGGAGAGCTTTGCCAAGACCATCGACGGAGGTCTGCGGATTTACAACGAGTTCCTGGCGTCCCACAAGCAGCGGGGGGAGACCGTCTTCTCCGGCGCGGACGCCTTTAAGCTCTACGACACCTTTGGCTTCCCCATCGACCTGACCGCGGAGATGGCGGAGGAGGAGGGCATGACCGTGGACCGGGAGGGCTTCGACCGGCTGATGGAGGAGCAGCGGGACCAGGCGAGAAAGGACCGGAAGGCCCAGGGAGACCTGGGCTGGGCCGGGCTTGAGTTCGGCTCCGACGTGCCCGCCACGGAGTTCGTGGGCTACGACCGGGAGACCACGGACGCCCGGCTGCTGGCCATCGTGGTGGAGAGCGAGTTCCAGGACGAGATTGTCGCGGGGGCCGAGGCCACGCTGGTGCTGGACCGGACCACCTTCTACGCCGAGATGGGCGGCCAGGTGGCCGACCACGGCGTGATCTCCGCCGGGGAGAACTGCGTCTTCGAGGTCCGGGATGTGCAGAAGAACAAGGGGGGCAAATTCCTCCACACCGGCGTTCTGAAAAGCGGCAGTCTCCAGGTGGGCCAGACCGTCACCGCCTCCATCGACAGCCGTCGCCGGAAGGCCGTCATGCGGGCCCACAGCGCCACCCACCTGCTGGACGCGGCGCTGAGGAAGGTCCTGGGGGACCACGTTCACCAGCACGGCTCCCTGGTGGAGCCGGACCGCATCCGCTTCGACTTCACCCACTTCGAGGCCATCACGCCGGAGCAGCTCAGCGAGATCGACCGGCTGGTGAACGACGCCATCCTGGAGGGCCTGCCCGTGGTGACGGAGGTCCTGCCCATTGAGGAGGCCAAGAAGAAGGGCGCCGTGGCCATCTTCGGCGAGAAGTACGGCGACGTGGTCCGGGTGGTGGAGATGGGAGACTTCTCCATGGAGTTCTGCGGCGGCACCCACCTGGACAACACCGCCAAGGCCGGGTCCTTCCGCATCAAGTCCGAGGGGGCCATCTCCGCAGGCGTCCGCCGCATTGAGGCCACCGTGGGCAAGCTGACCCTGGAGACCGTGAACTGGAACCAGCAGGTGCTCTTCCACGCGGCCCAGATGCTGAAAACCACCCCCGGCGAGCTGGAAAACCGCATCGAGCAGCAGCTGGTGGAAATGAAGGAGCTGCGCCAGGCCCTGGAAAAGTTCAAGTCCGAGGCTTCTCTGGGCGAGGCACGGAACTTCCTCATGAGCGCCAAGGACGTGGGGGGCCTCAAGGTCCTCACCGCCCAGCGGGACGGCCTGGACGCGGATACCCTGCGGAAGATGGGGGACTTCCTCCGGGACAAGGAGCCCGGCGTGGTGGGGGTCATGGCCTCCGTCAACAACGGGAAGATCACCTTCCAGGCGGTCTGCGGCAAGGAGACCGTGGCCCGGGGCGTCAAGGCCGGGGACATCATCAAGGCCATCGCCCCCGTCTGCGGAGGCAGGGGCGGCGGAAAGGCGGACAGCGCTATGGGCGGCGGCACGGATGTGCTGAAGCTGGACGACGCTCTGGCCATGGTGGACGACTTCGTCGCCGGTAAATTGAAGTAAAAGTTTTCGCCCGCCTTTTTCAAAAGGCGGCGGGGGTCCAGGGGGCGGCGCCCCCTGGATGCGAAGGCAGTGCCTTCGCACAAAAAAGGAGAGGCCATGCCGGTATACCGAAGCAAGCCCGTTAAGCAAAGGCTGATTGCCATGATGGCGGAGCGCTTCCCCGATTTCCCCTTCACCTACGAGTGGCAGAATACCTTCGGCTTCGTCCGCCAAAACGAAGGCCGCCTCTACGACTACCTGCTGATCGGCCGGAGCTTCGAGGAGCGCTGTCAATCCGGCTGGCAGGGCTGCCTGGATATCGCCCCGCCGGGCCGGGGCTATAACCCGGCCTGGTCCGCCTGGACCACCCGAGACCCGTGGCGGCGGACGGCGTGGCAGAAGGTGAGCTGTGAGGCCGTCCTCTACCAGCAGGACAAAACCGCCTTCCTGGACGAAGCCCTGGAGCGGCTGGCCGAGAACATCGAGCAGCAGATTCTGCCCCTCTACGAATCCATCTTCCCTAAATTGCCCTCCTCAGAGCTGACCCGCTGGCAGGCCCTAGCGGAGCAGATCCTGCCCCAACTGGAAACCCTGTCCCAGACGGACCCGGAGGGCTGGGAGACCCTGCGGCGGTGGCAGAAAGCCGCCGCCCGGAGCAAGACCCTCCGCGAAGAGCCGCCGGAGAGGATGGCCCGCTGGCAGGAGGAAATCGCGGAAATCCCGGGCTTTCAGGGGGAGTGGGACCGCTCTCCCATCCTCCGGGGGCACGTCTTCAACTGGTTCACCCATGCCCTGGGGGTGCATCCATAAAATTCAAAAAAGGAGAAACCGCACATGCTGATCGACTTCGACAAACTGGAGCCCACCGTCATCCCCCACATGCGGGGCGGCGAGAAGGAAGCCCGCCTGAGAATGTACAACGACTCCCTGAATAAGGTCATGCGGGGCCGCCTGGTCCCCGGGGCCACCATCGGCATGCATACCCACGAGACCAGCAGCGAGATCATCTACATCCTCTCCGGCAAGGGAAAAATCCTCTACGACGACGGCTGCGAGCCCTTGGAGGCGGGGAGCTGCCACTACTGCCCCAAGGGCCACGCCCACAGCCTGATGAACGACAGCCCCGAGGGCGGGGAGGACCTGCGCTTCTTCGCCGTGGTGCCGGAGCAGTGAGCACCCGGGAAGACCTTTGCCGCCTCCGGGAGCTGGAGATAGATCTTTCTTCCATCGGCCTGAATTGGGGCGGCGAATTCATCCCCTATTTCTGCACCCCGGAGGGCGCGGAGCACGTGGGCTCCATCGGCTGCGACGGCGTGCATTTCGTCCTCCTGCCGGGGGACGAGCGGGTCTTCTGCGTGAACCCGGCCATGGGGGAGGAGGGGACCTACGTCCTGCCGATGGGGGCGGAGCTCCGGGAATTCCTCTCCTTTCTGCTGTACTGCCGGGACGCCAACCCCCTGAGCCAAATCTGGTGGATGACGGAGGAGCGGTTCCGCGGGCTCCTGGAGGAGGACCGCGCGGCCAGGGAAGCCGGGGACCTGCCGGAGCTGTACGCGGCCAAGGACACCGCCCTGGCGGCCATCGCGGAGGCGTTCGGCCTGGAGCCCCGGGACCCCTTCGAGAGGGTCAAGGCGCTGCAAAGGGCCTTTGACCCGGCCGGCCTGGTCTTTACCAGCGAGTATTACGACGTCCTGGGATTGGACCCTCCGGGGAGTCCCGCGTGACGTCGGGAGGAGAAACTGCCATGCTGCCCAAGGACCCTGTAATCCTGCTGAGCTATATCAACACCAAGCTCCGAGACGAGTACCCCAGCCTGGCCGAGCTCTGCGCCGCCCTGGACGCGGACCGGGCGGCCCTGGAGGATGCGCTGGCGGCGCTGGAGTACCGCTATGATCCCAAGCAAAATCAATTTATCTGAAAAGGAGGAAGTTCACCATGTCCGACTGCCTATTCTGTAAGATTGCCGCCGGGGAGATTCCCAGCAGCAAGGTCTACGAGGACGAGCTTTGCTACGCCTTCTACGACATCGCCCCCCAGGCGCCCACCCACTTCCTGGTGATCCCCAAGACCCATATCGGCTCCGTCTCGGAGATCGCTCCGGAGAACAGCGGCGTCGTGGCCCACATCTTTGAGGTCATCGCCAAGCTGGCCAAGGAGCTGAACCTGGAGAGCTACCGCGTGGTCTCCAACATCGGCGAGCAGGCGGGCCAGAGCGTGTTCCACCTGCACTTCCATGTCCTCTCCGGCCGGGATATGACTTGGCCTCCGGGCTGATCGGCCCTTTTGGAGAGGTTCCGCATGCCCGCGGGGAACAGCAAAAGGCCCGGCGGGGCGGGAGATGAAAAAACGAAATGAGACAGCAAAGAAGTGCGCCATGGCCGATGGCGCACTTCTCTTTTGCCGGAATAGGGGGCGGTCCTCAGAGGGCCCCTCTTTTTTTAAAGCTTCTGCCAAAACGTGATTAGCGGACTGTCAGCCGGGATTGTAATCGCACCCCTGGCAGTGGGCCATGGTATTGCTATAGTCCTCTCTGCGGTAGAGACCCGCCCATTGACAGATGCTCTGGAGAATCGGGACGACGGACCGGCCCTTGTCCGTCAGGGAATACTCCACCCGGGGCGGGATTTCATCATAGGAGGCCCGGCTCACCATCTGGGCGGCCAACAGCTCCTTCAGCGCCGCCGCCAGCACGGCATCCGTGATGTTTCCCATCTCCTTCCGCAGCTGGCTGTAGCGCAGCACCTCCTTGGCCGCCAGGACGCAGAGAATCCGGGACTTCCATTTGCCGCCGAACACCTCCAGCCCGTATTCCAGGGGACAGCGGATGTCTTTTTCCAGCTTTGCCTGATACATGCCGATCACCTCTTGAAGCCAGTATAGCGCCTGGGCCGTCCGGAGGCAAGTCACTATGAAAAACATGAGCGGCTCATAAATTTGCGGATATCTTTACGGAGGCAGTCTGAGCGGCTACAATTCGGTTCAAAGGGCGGGCGGGTCCCGCGATTTTAAAAGGAGGCGTTCAACAATGAACCTGAACGAAAATGTGAGAAAGCTCCTCAAGGAGCAGATGTGGTATCTGGCCACCTATGACCAGGAGCCCAACGCCGTCCCCGTGGCCTTCAAGGATGTGACCGAGGAAGGCAATCTGCTGGTGGGCGACGTGTTCTTGGAGACCACGCTGGAAAACCTTCGGAAGAACGGCAGGATCGCCGTCTCCGCCAGCAACGGGAGCACCCTGGAGGGCTACCAGATCAAGGGCACCGCCCGGTACGTCACTGAGGGCCCGGTGGTGGAGACCTTCAAGCAGATGGTGGAGACGATGTTCAAGGGCGCCGCCACGGCCAAGGGCGCGCTGGTTATCACGCCGGAGCGGGTCATCGTCACCACCCCCGGCCCGGACAACAAGAAGGAGCTTTAATACGCGGGCGGCCCCTGCCGGGGCCGCCTCTTCACGGAACAGGCAGCATATTGTAGAGCTTCAAAAGCCGGATGTCCTCCCTGGAGATTTTCAGCCGGGCCGCCAGCGCTACGTCCATGGGCAGGGGGGACTTGGAGAGCAGCATCTTCGTGGCAATGGGCATAATGGGCCGGGAGGAGACGCCGGTCCACAGCCCCCACTTCGTGGGGGCGTCCAGGTAGGCCGCCAGCACCTTGCAGCTGGCCTTTTCCATGGGACTGTCCTGGTTGGTCAGATTGAGGTCGCTGAGCATATCGTAGTGCTCCACGTATCCGTAGTAGGTGGTCTCGCACCGCTGGTAGTGCTCAAGGTCATAGCAGTTCATGTACATCATGACCTTATGCTGGCCCAGCTCGTTTTTTGAGAGCACGTCGAACACACAGGGGATGATGTGGTTGTCCCGCCCGTCGAAGATGTACCCGTAGAACCGGGCCAGGCCCGCGAAGAAGCCCGGGGCGTCCCCCGGAGAGCGGGCCATGGGTACGGCGGGGCGGCAGTAGAGCAGCTGCTCCACGTGGATGTGCAGGGCGTCCGCGATCTCATAGAGGGTTTCGACGTCTACCGAGATTTCGCCCTTTTCATATTTGGAGACGGTGGCCTTGCTCTTGTGAATCTCCGCCGCCAGCTCCGCCAGGGTCATGTCCCGCTTCTTCCGCATTCCCCGAATCCGCTTGCCGATCTCCGTGGTGATCTCCGACATCGAAATCCCGCCCCCTTCCTCTGTGCTTGCGAAGTTTCATATCAATTGAAAAACGGATGAATTTGTCCCCTCTTTTCTGGGACCGCTTTTATTTTATCAAATTTCGCCCGGAAAATCAATTCACAATAGACAAACAGCTTAAAAATTCTACTCACAGGAAACCGCCCTCTTTTGACGGAGTCGGTCTCCCTTTGCTAAACTGTGTCCATCAGGAACAAATCCCCGCGAAAACAAAGAGGAGGTATTTATGTACAATTTTGACGAAATCATCGACCGGAGAAATACCAATGCCATGAACACGGACGGCTTCCGGGGCTACATCTTCCACGCCGACGAGACCATGACCTTCCCCTACAAGGACGAGGAGTTCATCCGCATGTGGGTGGCGGATATGGAATTTGCCACGCCGGACGTGGTCATCGACGGCATTCGCCAGCGGCTGGACCGGCGGATCTTCGGCTACACCCGGGTCTTCGGACAGGACTATTACAAGGCCTTCTCCCAGTGGTGCATGGACCGCTACGGCTGGTCCTTCCCCAAGGAGGAGCTGGTGATGTCCAACGGCATCATCCCCGCCCTCTACGAGCTGGTGGACTACATTACAAAGCCCGACGAAAAGGTCCTGTTCCTCACCCCCTCCTATGCCTACTTCAAGTACGCCGCGGACTTCAACAGCCGGGAGTGCGTGTGCAGCAACCTGGTGAACACGGACGGGTACTATTCCATCGACTTTGAGGACTTCGAACAAAAGGCCACCGATCCCAAGACCACCCTCTTCATCCTGTGCAGCCCCCACAACCCCTCCGGGCGCGTCTGGCGGGAGGAGGAGCTGAAGAGGCTGGGGGAGATCTGCGAGAAGCACGGCCTCTGGGTTATCTCCGACGAAATCCACTGCGACCTGCTCCGCCGGGATCAGGTACACATCCCCACAGGCAAGGTCCTGCCGGACTATGACCGGCTGGTCACCTGCATGGCCCCCAGCAAGACCTTCAACATGGCGGGGCTGATGCTCTCCAACGTGATGATCCGGAACAAGCAGCTCCGGGAGCGCTGGCTGGACCGGCATTACAACTTCGACAACCCCCTGAGCATCGCCGCCGCCCAGGCCGCCTACGAGAAAGGCGGACCCTGGCTGGAGGAGCTGCGGGCCTATCTTGACAAGAACTTCGCCTTTACCCAGGAATACTTGGCGGAACACCTGCCCAAGGCCAGAATGCGGATTTCCGAGGCCACGTATTTGGCCTGGGTGGATCTGAGCGCCTACTTTCAGCCGGACGAGCACCTGCCCACCTTCTTCGCCTATGAGGCGGGCGTGCTGCTGGAGGGGGGCAACATGTTCGTGCAGAACTCTGACTGCTTCATCCGCCTGAACCTGGCCTGTCCCAAGGCCACCTTGGCCGAGGGCCTGAGACGCATCTGCGAGGCCGTCAATACCAAGCACACGGAGAAATACACCCGGGTGGTGTGACCCGCGTTCCTGCGAAAATGCCATTCCGCTTCGGAGGACTCCCTGAAAAGGGGGCTCCGAAACGGAATGGCATTGCTTTGTCAGTTCAGCTCATAGAATTGCCTACGCATCCGGGTTCCGAAAGAACAGCTTACAGAGCCCCGCCACCAGCAGACCCACAAGCCCGACGGTAAAGGCCAGCTTCAGTCGCTCAAGGGCATAGACCTCTATAGTGGCATGGCTCTGGAGAACGACATGGCCAACCCGGACCTTGGTTCCGTTTACG
>CAMXNV010000079.1 GCA_947245315.1 uncultured Oscillibacter sp.
ATACCCAGGCCAATGCCTGTGCCATGCAGTTCCTGAACGGCGAGTGGAAATACTGCTCCGTCGACGCCGAGACCACGGCCATGGTCTGGCCCGTCCCCGCCTGGAACGAGCGCTGAGCGTCCGGGGTCCCCTCTCCCGCCCGTCCGGGCGTCCTGGCGCGCGCGGTGGGCGGGGGCTAGGCCCCCCAAGCCTTTTACTGCAAAGAGGGAGGATCTATGCTGCAATTATACACCCAGGCACTGATAGACGGCCTTCTGCTGGGCGGCGTGTACGCGACGGTGGCCGTGGGCCTGAGCCTCTGCTTCGGCGTCATGCGCATCGTCAACTGGGCCCACGGCGCGCTGCTGATGATGGCGATGTACCTGACCTACTACCTGGTCACCCTGGCCGGAATCAACGTCTATCTGTGCTGTCTCATTACGGGAGCCGTCATGTTCGCCGTGGGCTACCTCCTGCAAAAGTTCCTGTTCTATAAGCTCATCGTCCGGGAAAAGGACCGGGAGCCCGTCAACGTCCTGCTCTTCACCTCCGGCCTGGGCACCGCGCTGACCGCCGTGGCCCTGATCGTCTTCGGGGGCTTCGCCCTCCAGGCCCAGACCCCCTACACCGGGAAGAGCTTGCAGATGGGCCCCTTTATCATCTCCCAGACCAAGCTGATCTCCTTTGTCATCGCCGTCGTCTCCACCCTTGTGCTGTTTTTCTTTGTGAAGAAGACGGAGACCGGCCGCGCCATGAGCGCCACGTCCCAAAACCGCACGGTGGCCCGGCTGATGGGCATCCACGAGGAGAACATCTACTGCCTGGCCATGGGCATCTCCCAGGCGATGGTGGGCATCTCCGCGTCCCTGCTGATCTCTTTTTACCCTGTGTCCAACTCCGTCGGCGTGCTGTTCAGCTTCAAGTCCTTCATCATCGTGGTGCTGGGGGGCAAGGGCAGCATCATGGGCTGCCTCCTGGGGGGCCTGGTCGTCGGCGTGATTGAAAAATTCTTCGGCACCATGTTCAACGACGCCACGTCCCAAATTGTGCTCTTCATGCTGTTCGTTTTGATCCTGCTGTTCAAACCCTCTGGAATTCTGGGCAAGGAAAAGGAGTGAGATGCGATGAAAAAACTGGTGCGGAAGCCGGGCCGGGCCTTTGGTGTCCTTTTGCTGGCGGCCCTGCTTCTCTTCCCCGCCGTGGTCTCCCAGCAGTTCACGATTAACTCCTTCTGCCTGGTGTTCCTCTACGCCTATTGGGCCTCCTCCTGGAACATCCTGGGGGGGTACACCGGGCAGATGTCTCTGGGACACGCCTGCTTCGTCGGCCTGGGCGCCTATACCACCGCGGTCCTCTTCAGCCACTTCCACTGCTCGCCCTGGATCGGCCTGCTGGCGGCCGGGCTGGTGGCGGGGCTCGCGTCCCTGGTGATCGGAATCCCCTGCTTTAAGCTGAAGGGCTCCTACTTCACCCTGTCCACCGTGGCCCTGTGCCACGTGTTCCGGATTGTCTTCAACACCAACAGCACCCTCTTCGGCCTGGAGACCGGCGCGGCCCAGGGCATGAAGCTCCCCTGGCGGGGCGGCCTGGCGGCCATGCAGTTCCTGGACAAGCGGAGCTATTACTACATCATCCTGGGCATGCTGCTGCTGGTGCTGCTGGTGTCCTACGCCATCAAGCGCTCCAAGCTGGGCTACTACCTGGCCGCCATCCGCACGAACCAGGACGCGGCGGCCTCCCTGGGCGTCAACGTCCTGGGCATGAAGCTGACCGCCATGTTCATCAGCGCCTTCTTCACCGCCATGGGCGGCGGGCTCTACGCCATGTTCCTGCAATACATCGATCCCAACAGCGTCTTTGCCTACGACCTGTCCGTCAAGATCATGGTTCTGGCCGTGGTGGGCGGCGGAGGCACCCTCTGGGGCCCCATCGTCGGCGCGTCGTTGCTGGTGCCGGTGCAGCAGATTCTCAACTCCCGCCTGGGGGCCAACCTGGCCGGCCTGGCCCTGGCCGTCTACGGCGTCGTGCTGATGATCGTCATCTACTTTATGCCCAAGGGCTTCTTGGACACCATTCTCCGCTGGCTGCGCAAGCTGCGGGAAAAACTCGGTAAGCCGAAGGAAGGACAGGTGTGCCGATGAGCGAGTATATTCTGGAAACCCAACACCTCGTCATGCAGTTCGGCGGCCTGATCGCCACCAACGACGTGTCCATCCGCTGCCGGGAGCATGAGATCGTGGGCCTGATCGGCGCCAACGGCGCCGGGAAGACCACCCTGTTCAACATGATCTCCGGCCAGCTGAAGCCCAAGTCCGGCAAGGTGATCTTCAAGGGAAACGAAATCCAGGGGTCCTCCCCCCACCAGGCCTGCCGCATGGGCATCGGCCGGACCCACCAGATCGTCCAGCCCTTCGCGGACCTGACGGTTCTGGAGAACGTCATGGTGGGCGCGCTGCTGAAGCACGCCTCCGTGGCCGTCGCCCGGGAGAAGGCGGAGGCCATTCTGGAGCAGGTGGGCCTCACGCCCCGCCGGGACGTCAAGGGCGGCGACCTGAACCTGCCGGAGCTGAAGCGCATGGAGCTGGCCCGGGCCCTGGCCACGGAGCCGGAGCTGCTGCTGCTGGACGAGGTCATGGCCGGACTGAACCCCACGGACTGCCAGGGGGTGGTGGAGCTCATTCTCCGCATCCGGGACAGCGGCATGTCCATCATCCTCATCGAGCACGTGATGAAAGCGGTCATGTCGCTGTCGGACCACCTCTATGTCCTGAACCAGGGCTGCCTGATCTCACAGGGCTCCGTGGAGGAGGTCACCAACGATCCGGCGGTGATCGCGTCGTATTTGGGGGAGAAGAAAAGTGCTGAAACTTGAGAATATTCATGTGAATTACGGCCAGTTTGAGGTTCTGCGCGGCATATCCCTCGAAATTCACGAGGGGGAGATCGTGGCTCTGCTGGGCAGCAACGGCGCCGGAAAATCCACCACCATCAACACCATCATGGGCCTCACCCAGCTGCGGGAGGGAGACATTCTCTTCAACGGCGAGTCCATCAAGGACCTGCGCACCCACGAGCGGGTGCAGAAGGGAATCGTGGTCTGCCCCGAGGGGCGGAAGCTCTTCCCCCACATGAGCGTCTACGACAACCTGCTGATCGGCTCCTACTCTCCCCACGCCCGGGCAAAGCGGGCCGAGAACCTGGACCTCTGCTTCCAGCTGTTCCCCAAGCTCTACGAGCGCCGGAACCAGGCCGCCAGGACCATGTCCGGCGGCGAGCAGCAGATGTGCGCCATCGCCCGGGCCCTGATGTCCGACCCGAAGATTCTCATGCTGGACGAACCCTCCCTGGGCCTCGCGCCGGTCATTGTGCAGAAAATCTTCGACACGCTGGTGGAGATCAACAAGAAGGGCCTGACCATCCTCCTGGTGGAGCAGAACGTCATGGCCTCCCTGGAAATCGCCTCCAGGGGCTACATCATTGAAACCGGAGAGAACATCATCAACGGAGAGGCCCAGGAGATGCTCCACAGCGAGGACGTGAAAAAGGCCTACCTGGGCATCTGAGAACCCTCTCGAATCAACGTAAAAGGAGTGCGTCTATGAAACAGCTGGTGCTGACCGCCTTCCACAAGGTGGAGACGGTGGAAGCTCCGATTCCCCAGCCGGGCCCCGGCGAAGCCGTCATCCAGATCCGGTACGCCGGCATCTGCGGGTCCGATCTCCATGTCTTTGCCGGCCTGCACCCCACCGCCAAGCCCCCGCTGGTGATGGGCCACGAGGCCTGCGGAACCCTGTACGCCATCAACGCCCCCCGGACGGACCTCAAGGTGGGCGACCTGGTCTGCTGCCACACGGTGAAGCCCTGCGGCGCCTGTGAATACTGCTCCACCGGTCGGGAGAACCTCTGCCGGGAGGTCAAGATCATGGGCACCAACTTCGACGGGGTCTTCACCCAGTACATCCTGGTGGACGCCAACCGCGTCATCCCCTTCCGCCCGGGCGTGGATCCCAAGGTGGCGGCCCTGGTGGAACCCCTGACCGTGGGCGTCCACGACCTGCGCCGCTCCGGCCTCCGGGCGGGCGAGACCGTCTTTATCAGCGGGGCGGGGCCCATCGGCCTCATCATCGGCACCATGTGCCGCTTTGCCGGGGCCTCTCAGGTGGTCCTGTCGGAGCTGGACCCGGTCCGCATCCAGATGGCCGAGAACTTCGGCTTCTCCGTGGTGAATCCCACTCAGGAGGACTTCGCCGATGCCTGCCGGGAGCTCTCCGGCGGGGACGGCTTCGACAAGGCCTTTGAGATCGCCGCCGTCCAGTCCAGCTTCGACATCTGCGTCCAGCAGCTCCGGCGGGGGGGCACCCTGATCCAGGTGGGCATGCCCCCTGCGGGGAAGGTCTTCGGCCTGGACATCAACAAGATCATCTACAGCGAGTGCTGCCTGCTGGGCGTCCGGCACCACACCATGTCGGACATGCAGACCGCCGCCAAGCTCATCAACTCCGGCGTGCTGAACAGCCAGCTGGAGCGGCTGGTCTCCGCCGTCTATCCCCTGGAGCAGAGCATGGAGGCCCTCCACCGGGCGGAGACGGACAAGCACATGCTCCGGGTCCTGATCGACTTCTCGGACGCGAACTAAGGGGGAAGCGCCATGTCCGTTGAAATCTCCCTGAAGGGCCAAAACGCCGTGGTCACCGGCGGCGCCGGGGGCATGGGCCGGACCACCTCCCTGCTGCTGGCCCAGGCCGGGGCCAACGTCCTGATCGCGGACCGGGACGAAGAGGCGGCAAAGCGCACCGCCGCCGAGCTGGAAGCGCGCTGGCCGGTCAAGGCCGCCGCCTGCCGCTGCGACGTCACCGTCAAGGCGGAAGTGGAGGCCATGGTGGCCGCCGCCCTGGAGGCCTTCGGCCGCATCGATATCCTGAACCACATCGCCGGTATGAGCACCAAGGTGGACTTCCTGGAGATTTCCGAGGAGACCTATGACCTGCTCATGGACGTCAACGCCAAGGGCGCCTTCCTGGTGAACCAGGCCGTCCTCCGGGTCATGATCCCCAACGGGTCCGGAAAGATCGTGAACATGTCCTCCATGTCCGGCAAGGAGGGCTTCCACACCAACGTGGCCTACTCGGCGGCCAAATTCGCGGTGACGGGAATGACCCAGGCCATCGCCAAATACGCCGCCCCCTATCACATCAATGTCAACTGCGTCTGCCCGGGCATTGTTCACACCCAAATCTGGGACCGCCTGCTGGCGGACGTGAAGGACGCCGGGGGAGACCCCGAGGCCTATTGGCAGGAGCGGATCTCCACCATCCCCCTGAAGCGCCCCCAGACGGAGGAGGACGTCGCCCGCATGTTCCTCTACCTCTCCTCCCCCTGGGCGGACAACCTGACGGGCCAGGCGGTGAACGTGACCGGCGGGCTGATTCTCCATTGAGCTTGCAAAACTAATCCAATAGAGAAGCACGAAAAAATCTGCCTCACCGGCAGATTTTTTCGCGTTTATTCCTTCCCGGAAAGCGCTCAGGCAAAGGTCACCACAGTCCCCGCCTTCCCCTCCAGGGCCTCCACCGCCCGGTCCAGGGAGGTGATGACCGCCTTCTTCCCCGGGTTGTTCCGGACGAACTTCATGGCGGCCTGTACCTTGGGCAGCATGCTGCCCGCGGCAAAGTGGCCCTCCTCCGTGTAGCGGGCCGCCTCCTCCAGGGACATGTGGGCCAGGTTCCGCTGCTCCGGGCGGCCCCAGTAGATGGCCACCTGCTCCACCTCCGTCAGGATCATCAGCACGTCAGCGTCCACCTGCTCCGCCAGCAGCTCCGCGGCAAAGTCCTTGTCGATGACCGCCGCCACGCCCTCCAGCTCTCCTCGGTCCGTCTCGATCACCGGAACGCCGCCGCCTCCGCAGGTGACCACGATGGTGTCGTCCCACAGGTTCCGCACCTCGTCGATCTCCACGATCCGGCGGGGCAGCGGCGAGGGCACCACCCGCCGGTAGCCCCGCCCGGCGTCCTCCTTCATCACATAGCCCTTCTCCCTTTGGAGGGTCTCCGCCTCCTCCCGGCTGTAGAAGGGGCCGATGGGCTTGCTGGGATTCTGGAAGGCCGGGTCTCCCGGCTCCACCACCACCTGGGTCACCAGGCTCACCACGGGGATATGCAAATTCCGCTTGGCCAGGGCGTAGCGCAGGGCCTGCTGGATGTGGTAGCCGATATAGCCCTGGCTCATGGCCCCGCAGACGTCGAAGGGCATGGCCGGAACCACGTCCCTGGCCGTCTCACTGGCCAGCAGGATGCGGCCCACCTGGGGGCCGTTGCCGTGGACCATCGCCAGCTCGTAGCCCCGGGCGCTGAGCTCCGCCAGGTTCCCGCAGGTCTTTTTCACCACGTTCAGCTGGGCCTCCGCCGTGGGGCCGCTGTTCTTCGACTGGAGGGCGTTGCCCCCCAGGGCTATGACAATTCGTTCTGCTTTTTCCATGGTTTCTTCCTTTCACATGCATTAGAGGGTGTCTTCTAGGGCCTCCGCCGCCGGAATTCCGCCCCCTACAGTTTGTCCCGCCGGGCGAAAAGTATTTTCACCCGGCGGGACAAGTTTTGCAGAGCCCCAACCCATGCGGTCATGGCAAACGAGGGCCGTTTTTAAAGCGAAGGGAACCCCCGGAGGAGTTCCCTTCGCAATCGTCTCTCTTCAATTAGGCAGCCGCCTCCGTCACTGCTTCGGATTGTTCGCCAGGGCGGCGGTGAGGGCCAGATAGCCCACGACGCCCTCCTCCATCATCTCGATGGAGATGCTGTCCTCCACCGTGTGGCAGAGCCGTTCCTCCGCCGGGGAGTAGCCCAGGCACTTCACGCCCTTGGCCGCCAGATGGCCGGTGTCCGTGGCCAGGTCCCAGGCCTTGACGCCGATGGGATGGCCCACCGCCTCCTCGATGGCCGCCTTGGCCTGGACCACGTGGGGGTCGTCCTCCCGGACCAGGAAGGGGTACTCCCCTTGATAGCCCCGGTCCTCCACGCCTGTGTAGGTGGTCAGGGGGAAGTAGAGAATCTCCGCCTTGGCCGTGACGCCGGGGACCTCTCCGCAGCGGTCCAGGGCCGCCTGGATCTTGGCCTGGACCACATCCTCCGTGTCCTCCCCCGTCTGCCGGTAGTCCAGGTACACCGTCACCTGGCCGGGGATGACGTTGGTCCCCTTCTCCGAGGACTCGATCTTCGTCACGCACATGCTGGATTTCCCGAAGAGCTCGTCGCTGCCCATCTCCACCTTCGCAAGCTCCGGCAGGAGGCGCCCCAGGTAGTCGAAGGGGTTGGCCCCCAGGTCCGGACGGGAGGCGTGGCAGGACTTGCCGGTGATGGTGACCACCGCGCAGCAGCGGCCCCGGCTCCCGATGCTCAGGTTGTTCTCCGTGGCCTCGCCGATGACGGCGTAGTCCGTCAGCATCCGGTTCTCCCGGGTCTGGGCCATGGTGCCGAAGCCCGCGATCTCCTCGGCGATGACGCAGGAGGTCACCACGTCCCCCTTGGGCAGCAGCCCCGCCTCCCGGAGCAGGATAGGGGTGTAGAGCTGGATGGCCATGGTCCCCTTGGTGTCCGAGGCCCCCCGGCCCCAGATCCGGCCCTCCTCAATGACGCCGCCGTAGGGCGGGTGCTTCCACCGGGCGGGGTCCCCGGCATCCACCACGTCCATGTGGCAGTTCAGCGTGACGGAGCAGCCCCCGCCGGCGCCCCGGACGGTGCCGAAGACGCTGCCGTAGCGGTCCACCGTCACCTCGTCGTAGCCCAGGGCCTCCATCTTCTTCCGGATGTAGGCGGCCACCTCTCCCTCCTGGAGGGACTGGGAGTTGATCCGGATCAGCTCCGCCGCCGTCCGCACAATGTCCTCCTTGTACTTCGCCGCTATGGCGCGCAGGGTCTCCTTCATAGCCTCTCTCCTTTCCTTTGATTCCTATGTCCGCTCACAGCCAGGCAGTTCCCAGGAGCTCGTCCTTCCCCGCCCGCCCCATCAGCTCCGGCACCACGTCCCGGGCGGCCCTGCCCTGGTACAGCACCTCGTAGGCGCAGCGGCAGATGGGCATCTCCACGCCCTCCCGCCCGGCAAGCTGGTGGACGCTCTCCGCGGCGTAGTAGCCCTCCACCACCGCGCCCACCGCCTCCATGGCCTCCTGCACGCTCTTCCCCTGGCCGATGAGGATGCCCGCCCGGTTGTTCCGGGAGTGCATGGAGGTGCAGGTGACGATCAGGTCCCCTACGCCCGCCAGGCCCCCGAAGGTCCGGCGCTGGCCCCCCATGTGCTCCCCCAGCCGGGTGATCTCCGCCATGGCCCGGGTCATCAGCAGGGCCTTGGTGTTGTCCTGGAAGCCCAGGCCCGCGCAGATGCCGCAGCTGAGGGCGATGACGTTTTTCAGCGCCGCCGCCAGCTCCACCCCCACGATGTCATAGCTGGTATAGACCCGGAAGTTCTCGTTCATAAAGGCCTCCTGGACAAAGCGGGCGGCCTCCCGCTCCGGGCAGGCGGCCACGCAGCCCGTGGGCAGCCGGAGGCCCACCTCCTCGGCGTGGGAGGGCCCCGACAGGGCCACGATCCGGCAGGCGCTCCCGGCGGCCTCCCGGAGCACCTGGCTCATCCGGAGGTTCGTGTTCCGCTCGATGCCCTTGGAGACACTGACCAGCACGGTGTCCCGCCCCAGGTAGGGGGCGATCCGCTTCCCCGTCTCCCGGACGGCGAAGGAGGGCGGCGCGCTGACCGCCAGCTCCGCTCCCTCCAGACAGCTCAGGTCCCCGGTGATCTTCAGCCCCTCCGGCAGGGGAACGCCCTTCAAAAGGGGGTTCTCCCGGGTTTTCTCCAGCTCCGCCGCCTTGGCGGGGGTCCGGGACCAGAGGGTCACGTCATGCCCGTTGTCCAGCAACACCAGGGCCAGGGCCGTGCCCCAGCCGCCGGTGCCCAATACCACAGCCTTCATGCTCCGCCCTCCTTTTTGTGGTGCAGTGAAAATTTGTTCTCATTCCCCTGGAGGAGCCGCTTGATGTTGGCCCGGTGCTGCCACACCGTCAGCCCCCCGCAGAGGAAGGCCAGGACCACAATCACCGGGTCCGGATAGCAGTACCAGCTGATAAAGGGGAAGCTGGCCCCGGCCCACAGGGAGCCCAGGGAGACGTACTTGGTCAAAACCGCCATGATCAGGAAGCCCCCCCAGACCACCAGGGCCACCCGCCAGTCGATCATCAGGGCCACGGGGCCGCCGGAGAGGATGCCCTACACCACCGAGAAGTGGAACATGCCGGCCAACAC
>CAMXNV010000080.1 GCA_947245315.1 uncultured Oscillibacter sp.
AAACCCTAGGGAATGGCCCGCACAGGGGTGCGGGCCCCACAAAAGCCTCCCTCTTAGAGGGAGGTGGCACGGCGAAGCCGTGACGGAGGGAGTTTTCCCAAGGTTGTACTTCGCGGGGAAAACGGGGGAACTCCCTGTGGGGGAACTCCCTCAGTCACCGCCTTTGGCGGCGACAGCTCCCTCAGAGAGGGAGCCTTGGGTTTTTGCGTAGCCGATTCTCCTTCCAGGGTAGCGCCAGCGAAAAGAATAGTTGGTCGATTCGATGCCGGACAAACCCCCGCTCAAACCAATTGCGTGCGGAGAAGTCATTCCGGCTCCGCCGATCATTCAGGCGCGCCCCCGTATCGTTCCCCCGTACTTCTTTTTCTCTCTTCCACCGGGCGCGGCGCATTCTCTCATTTTCTTCATGGAAGAAAAAGAGAGAATGGGGGGCGCAAATGCACCAGCCATCTTCATGGCTGAAAACCACCAGGAGGCAGCTATGGGTTTCTTTGACAAACTGAAAAAAATTACCACCAATCTGTTCACCACCTACACCGAGGCCGACGAGGCCTTCTTCGAAGAACTGGAGGAGACCCTCATCCTCTCCGACTTCGGCATGGAGATCGCCGTGGAGACGGTGGAGAAGCTCCGGGAGAAGGTCCGCCGGGAAAAGCTCTCCAGCCAGGAGGAGGTCCGGGCGGCCCTCCGGGAGATCATCGTGGAGGCCCTGAACGTGGGCACCACGGAGGTGAACGTCTCCACCTCCCCCTGCGTCTTCCTCTTCATCGGGGTCAACGGCGTGGGGAAAACCACCTCCATCGGCAAGATGGCCAACCTCCTCCGCTACGGCGGGAAGCGCTGCCTCCTCTGCGCGGCGGACACCTTCCGGGCGGCGGCGGCGGACCAGCTGGAAATCTGGTCCCAGCGGGCCCAGGCGGAGCTGGTCCGCCAGCACGAGGGAGCGGACCCCGGCGCCGTGCTCTTCGACGCCCTCCAGGCCGCCAAGGCCCGGGGCGTGGACGTGGTCCTCTGCGACACGGCGGGGCGGCTCCACAACAAGCAGAACCTCATGGCGGAGCTCAGCAAGCTCTCCAAAATCATCGACCGGGAGTGCCCCGGCGCGGCCCGGGAGACCCTGCTGGTGCTGGACGCCACCACCGGCCAGAACGGCCTGGTTCAGGCCCGGACCTTCAAGGAGGCGGCGGGCCTCACGGGCATCATTCTCACCAAGCTGGACGGCACCGCCAAAGGGGGCATCGCCGTGGCCATCGCCAAGGAGCTGGGCGTTCCCGTGAAGTTCGTGGGCCTGGGGGAGGGCATCGACGACCTCCGGCCCTTCGATTCCGAGGAATACGCGGAAGCGATCATTTGACGGCCTGGGAGGGGAGCAGGCTCCCCTCCCAACCTCCCCACCTCCAGTGACGTCGGTCACTGGAGCCGCCGCCCAAGGCGGCTGGGGTCGAGGTATTTTCCTGACGCGCATGTCGTCAGGAAAATGATTTCAATTTATTTCTCCGCTTGCGCGGAGAAACCAGGGGAGACCCCTGGACCCCTGGGGATGCGGGCCCTTTGGGGCGATGCCAGATTATAAGGAGGAGTCAACTTGACCAGAGAAGACGGCCGGGCCTTTCACGAGCTGCGGCCTGTGACCATTACCACTGATTTCGTCAAATTTGCCGAGGGCAGCTGCCTGATTCAGTGCGGGGACACCATGGTCCTCTGCTGCGCCAGCGTGGAGGACCGGGTGCCGCCCCATGTCCCCTACGGAGAGGGCTGGGTCACCGCCGAGTACTCCATGCTCCCCCGGGCCAACCGGGAGCGGAGCAAGCGGGACGTGGCCAAATTGAAGCTCTCCCCCCGGAGCGCCGAGATTCAGCGCCTGATCGGCCGGTCCCTCCGGTCCGCCGTGGACATGAAGCGGCTGGGGGAGCGGACCATCACCGTGGACTGCGACGTGCTCCAGGGGGACGGGGGAACCCGGACGGCCTCCGTCACCGGGGGCTTCGTGGCCCTGGCCCTGGCCTGCCGGAGGCTGGTGGAGGACGGCGACCTGGCCGCCAGCCCCATCCGGCACTTCGTCACCGGCGTCTCCGCCGGCATCGTGGAGGACACGCCCCTGCTGGACCTCCGGTACAGCGAGGACAGCCGGGCCCAGGTGGACCTGAACTGTGTGATGAACGAGATGGGGGAGCTCATCGAGCTCCAGGGCACCGGCGAGGGCCGGGCCTTCACCCTGGCCGAGCAGCAGGAGCTGGTGCGCCTGTGCGCCAAGGGCTGCAAGGAGCTGCTGGCGGCCCAGAGAGAAGCGTTGGGAGGTAAATTCTAATGAGCGAGAAATTTGTGCTGGCTACCCACAACCCCGGAAAGCTGGCGGAGATGCGGGAAATCCTCTCCAAGCTGGGGGTGGAGGTCATCAGCCCCGCCGAGGCGGGGGTGACGGTGGAGGTGGAGGAGACGGGATCCACCTTCGCGGAGAACGCCATGCTGAAAGCCAGGGCCATCTGCGCCGCGGCGGGCCTGCCCGCCATCGCCGACGACTCCGGCCTCTGCGTGGACGCCCTGAACGGCGGCCCCGGGGTCTATTCCGCCCGCTACGGCGGTGAGGGCCTGGACGACCGGGGGCGCTGCATGCTGCTGCTGAACGGCCTCCGGGGCCAGACCACCCGGGCGGCCCACTTCTCCTGCGCCGTGGCCTGCGCCTTCCCCAAGGGGGACACCCTGGAGGCGGAGGGCCGCTGCGACGGGGCCATCGCCTTCGCCCCCATGGGCACCGGCGGCTTTGGCTACGACCCGGTGTTCCTCCTCCCCGGGAAGGGGAAGACCTTCGGCCAGCTCAGCCCGGAGGAGAAGAGCGCCGTCTCCCACAGGGGCAAGGCCCTGGCGGCTTTCGCGGAGAAGCTGGAAGCCTATTTGAAAAAGTGAGGGGGCGGGGACGGTGGACGGCGTTAAGACCATGCTCCTGGGGATCGCGCTGAGCCTGCTGGGCATCGCGTTTTCCTTCGGCAATTTCATCGCCATAGGCTGCGGCGCCGGCGGGCTGCTGCTGGCCGTCATCGGGCTTTTGAAGGAGGACAAGCGGGAGGACCGCTGAATTTCCAGAGGGACTTTTCCCGGGAAAACGAAAGTCCGGCAGTCCCGCCGGGAACTTATCTCAAGACAAAAACGTCTGAAAAGGAGCGTGAACCATGTTTCACTACAGCGAAGAGGACGGCGCCTATCTGGCGGAGCTGAACGGAATTGAGTTTCTCTGCACAGAGCCCTCGGAGGAGCTGGAGGCGGCGGCGAACAGGCTGGCGGAGTGCTACGAGGACCGGCTGCCCGCCCTGGCGGAGTTTATCCTGGAGGAGATGGAGACCGACGGGCTGGGCTTCGGGCCCCTCACGGTTCCGGAGCTCATCGAGGCCCTGGGAAAGCCCCAGATTGAGCTGGACGCCGGCGTCATACACTATCTGGAGCAGACCCTGGACGGCCATATTTTCGACGTCGAGTATGACGGCGATTTGGAGGAGTTCCTGGTCTTCACCCTGGACGGCTGAGGGAAGGGGGGCTTTATGAAGAACTCCCGGCGGTGCCCCAAATGCGGCGGTGCGGACGTCATACGCGCTGCCACCGCGGTGGACGGGGCATATGACAAATTACAGGCGGGCGTATTCAAAATCGCGAAAACAGAGCGCTGGGTCTGCTGTTCCTGCGGCTATTGTGAGCTGTGGGTGGACCCGGAACGATTGGAACAACTGCGAGATTTTTGGGGGAGTCCGGAAGAGGACGCGCCCTGAGACCAGAAGAAAGGCGGCGCGGACCGCGCCGGAGGAGCGTATGGATTTGACAAGCAAGCAGAGGGCCCAGCTGCGGGGCCTGGCCAACGGCCTGGAGACGATCCTCCAGATCGGCAAGGACGGCATCGGGGAGAACCTCATCAAGCAGGCCAATGACGCCCTGGAGGCCCGGGAGCTCATCAAGGGCCGGGTGCTGGACAACAATCTGGAGTACGACGCCCGCCGGGCGGCGGAGGAGCTGGCCAAGGCCACCCGCAGCGAGGTGGTCCAGGTCATCGGCACCAAGTTTGTGCTCTACCGGGAGAGCCACTCGAAGCCGAAGGAAAAGCGCATCCAGCTAGCGGCAAAGCGAGTTAGGAGATAGGAGTGAGGAGTGAGGAGTGAGGAGTGAGGAGTGAGGAGTGAGGAGTTATCGTTCGGGGCCAAAAGTGAATACGTCCGGCAAAGCCGGACTCCTCAACTCCTAACTCCTAACTTCTAACTCCTCACTCCTATCCCGGCCATTATCTCTATGATGAAGGAGCGATTGCCTTGAAGATCGGCGTATACGGCGGCGCCTTCAACCCGCCGCACTTGGGACATATTACCGCGGCCCAGGCAGTATTCGAGCTTTTGAAGCTGGACAAACTGCTGATGATCCCCACGGGGCACCCGCCCCACAAGACGCTGCCCCCCGGCAGCCCCACCCCGGACCAGCGCCTGGAGATGACCCGCCTGGCGGCGGAGCAGACGGGGCTGGGAGACCGGGTGGAGGTGCTGGACCTGGAGCTCCGGAGGGAGGGGAACAGCTACACCGCCGACACCCTGGCCCGCTTGAAGGAGCAGTACCCGGAGGACGAGCTGTGGCTGCTGATGGGGACGGACATGTTCCTCACCCTCCAGGCCTGGCGGGAGCCGGAGCGGATTCTCTCCCTGGCCGGTGTGGCCGCCTTCGGGCGGACGGAGGCGGACACGGAGGAATTGTTCGCCGTCCAGCGGGAATACCTGTACCGGACCTATCCCCAGGCCCGGCTCTTCACCCTCAGCGTCCCCGGCGTGGTGGACGTCAGCTCTACGGAGCTCCGGGAGGGGCTGGCCGGAGGGGAGGGCGGCGGCCTGCTGGCCCCGGCGGTGTACGGCTACATCCTCCGGGAGAAGCTCTACGGCACGGCGGCGGACCTGAAGGCCCTGCCCCTGGAGCGGCTCCGGCCCGTGGCCCTGAGCTGCCTGCACCACCGGCGGATTCCCCACGTCCTGGGCACGGAGCAGGAGGCCATCCACCTGGCGGAGCGCTGGGGGGCGGACGTGGCCAAGGCCCGCCGGGCCGCCCTGCTCCACGACTGCACGAAGAAGCTGAACCTCCCGGAGCAGCTGGCCCTGGCGGAGCGGTTCCAGGTTCCCCTGGACGAGATGGAGCGGCGGGAGATCAAGCTCCTCCACGCCAAGACCGGCGCGGCCATCGCGGAGACGGTCTTCGGAACGGACGGGGAGATCACCGGGGCCATCCGCTGGCACACCACCGGCCGGGCCCATATGACGCTGCTGGAAAAGGTCATTTATCTGGCGGACTACATCGAGCCCACCCGGGCCTTCCCCGGTGTGGAGGAGCTGCGGCGGGCCTGCTACGAGAACCTGGACGGGGGGCTCCGCCTGGGCTTGGACATGACCATCCGGGAGATGGAGGAGCGGGGCGCGCCCATCCACCCCAAGACCCTGGAAGCCAGGGAAGCGCTGAGCTGAAAGGACAGAGAGAGGCATGAGTAAAGTTGGAAAGCGGCTGGCGGCGAACCAAACGCCCAAGCCTCCCCGGAAGGGGAAACTGACCCGGCAGCAGATCATCCTGATTGTGGTGGCGGCGGTGCTGGCCATCGCCCTGGCGGCGGCCCTGGCCATCCGGAGCCTGTTCGTCCGGCCGGAGCTGCCCGCCCGGAACGACCCCGAGAAGACCCAGGACCTGGACGGGGACGGCCAGCCCGACGGGCCCGAGGCCATCGACTATGGCGACGGCATCCGCCCCCGGGGGGGCGACGGGGAGCGGAAGAGCAAAGACTATTGGACCGTCTTGATCCTGGGCCGGGACACCGGCGGCGGGGGCAACACGGACACCATGCTCCTGGCCAGCTACGATGTGACCAATCAGAAGGCCACGGTCATGTCCATTCCCCGGGACACCATGGTGAATATCCCCTATGATATCAAAAAAATCAATGCCGTATACAACTACTACGGGCAAAACGAAAAGGGCATCCAGCACCTCTACAAGGAGATCGCCCAGCTGGTGGGCTTCGAGCCGGACTTCCAGGTGGTGGTGGAGTGGGACGCCGTGGGGGCGATTGTGGACGCCATCGGCGGCGTGTACTTCGATGTGCCCCGGGACATGAATTACGACGATCCTTATCAGGACCTCCACATCCATCAGAAAGAGGGCTATCGCCTTCTCACCGGGGACGACGCCATGCAGGTCCTCCGCTACCGGCACGACAACCGGAAAAACGGCGTCCGCCTGGGCTACCCCGAGGGGGACGTGGGCCGCATCAAAACCCAGCAGGCCTTTTTGAAGGCCATGGTGGAGCAGGTGCTCCAGCCCAAGAACATGACCAAGGCGGGGCCCCTGATCGAGGCGTTTAATAAAAACGTGGAGACGGACATGAGCTTCCAGAACATCCTCTGGTTCGCCAAGGCGGCGGTCCTGGGGGGCTTGAAGATGGAGAATGTCAACTTTGTCACCATGCCCCACACCAGCAAGGACGTATACAGCCGCTCCATTGTGCGGGATACCGGCGGGCGGCAGAGCATGGTGAACTATGTGCTCCCCAAGCCCCAGGCCCTGCTGGACTTGGTGAACAACGAGCTCAGCCCCTTTCAGGAGGTCTTCACCCTGTCGGACCTGGACATCATGTCCGTGAATTCCGACGGCAGCATCCGCTCCTCCACGGGCTACGTGGAGGACAAACAGGCGGCGGCCCCGCCACCCAAACCGGAGCCGGAAGAGGAGGAGCCCGCCGTAGACGAGAACGGGAACCCCATCGACCCGGAGACGGGCCTGCCCCTTGCGCCGGAGGGCGGGGAGCCCCTGGTGGTGGACCCGGAGACGGGAGAGCCCGTGGTGACCGCCCCGCCGGACACATCCGCCGATCCCGCCGGGAGCGGGAACAGCGGAACCGGCAGCGGCGGCGCCGGGGACAGCGGAGGCGACCCGGCTCCCGCAGAACCGCCAAGCGGCGGCACGGCGCAGCCGGAGGCTCCGGTCACCGTTCCGCCGGAGAATCAGCCCCCGGCGGAACCGGCTCCCCAGGAGCCGGAGGCCCCGGCGGCTCAAGAGCCCGCTCCCTCGGACCCGGGCTTCACCTTCATCGAGCCGCCCCCCAACCCGTGAGAAACCATTCACATATTTTCAGGAAAGAGAGGCGTTTTTATGACACCGAAGGAGCTGGCCATCATTGCCGCCAAGGCCCTGGACGAAAAAAAGGGCAAGGAAATCAGCGCCATTGAAATCACGGAGATCACCACCCTGGCGGACTACTTTGTCATTGCCACCGGCGGGTCCAACACCCAGATCAACGCCCTGTGCGACGCGGTGGAAAAGGCCATGAAGGAACAGGCGGGGGAGGCCCCCCTCCACCGGGAGGGCCACCGGGACGGCACCTGGGTGCTGCTGGACTACGGCTGTGTGGCGGTCCACGTGTTCTCCCAGGAGGCCCGGGAGTTCTACGACCTGGAGCGCCTGTGGTCCGACGGGAAGCCCCTGGACCTCAGCGGCGTGCTGACGGCGGATTAAAATCCACGGTCCCGTACCGGAGAAACAGCGGGCGGGAGGCCATCGGCCTCTCGCCCGCTGTTTGTATGAATAAGTATTTAGGACTTGCCGCCCGCCGTGCGCTTCAGCAGGTTCTCCAGGGTTTTCAGCAGCTTGGCAATGTCAATGGGCTTGGAGATGTGCCCGTTCATGCCGCATTTCAGGGCCTCCTGTTTGTCCTCCTCAAAGGCGTTGGCGGTCATGGCCAGGATGGGGATGGTGGAGAGATGGGGGTCCTCTAGGCTCCGGATGAGCTTCGTGGCCTCGTAGCCGTTCATCACGGGCATCTGGACGTCCATCAGCACCAGCTGGTAGTACCCGGGCTCTGCCCGCCGGAGCATATCCACGGCGATCCGGCCGTTGCCCGCGATTTCCACGGTGAAGCCCGCCTCCTCCAGGATGGCCTGGGCAATCTCCTGGTTCAGCTCGTTGTCCTCCGCCAGGAGGATGCGGCCCAGGGCGACGGAGGGGATGTTCAGCTCCAGGTGGTCCGCCTCCTGCTTCCCGTCGCTGTTGACAATGGAGAGTAGGCAGTCCCGCAGCTCGGAGAGGAAGAGGGGCTTGCCGCAGAAGGCGGTGACCCCGGCCTGCCGGGCCTCGTCCTCGATGTCGGCCCAGTCGTAAGCCGTCAGCACGATGATGGGCACGTCCTCGCCGCACTCCTTCCGGATGCGCCGGGTGACCTCGATGCCGTTCATGTCCGGCAGCAGCCAGTCGATGATATAGACAAAGTAGTTGTCCCGCCGCATGACGGACTGGCGGGTGCGGAGCACCGCCTCCTTGCCGGAGAGGGTCCACTCCGCCCGCATGCCGATTTGCTGGAGCATGCAGCTGACGCTGTCGCAGGTGTTGAAATCGTCGTCCACCACCAGGGCCCGGCAGCCCTTCAGCTCCGGGATGTCGGTGGGCTCCTTGTCCCCGGCGGAGAGGCGGAAGGTGATGTTGACCAGGAACTCCGTGCCCACGTTCAGCTTGCTTCTCACCTCGATGGACCCGTTCATCATGTCCACGATATTTTTGGTGATGGCCATGCCCAGCCCGGTGCCCTGGATGCCGCTGGTGGTGGAGTTCCGCTCCCGCTCAAAGGGCTCGAAGATGTGGGAGACGAAGTCCTCGCTCATGCCGATGCCCGTGTCCTTGATGCAGAACTCGTAGGAGGCGTGGCCCGCCGGGGCGCCGGGCTTCTCCGTCACCCGGATGCTGACGATGCCCCCGGCGGGGGTGTACTTGATGGAGTTCCCCAGGAGGTTCAGGAGAACCTGGTTCAGCCGCAGCTGGTCACAGAAGATGTCCTCGTGCATCACGTCCACGGCATCCATATACAGCTCCAGCTGCTTGGCGTGGATGTCCGCCTGCACGATGCTGCGCAGGCCGTGGAGAATGTCCGGCAGGGAGCAGGGCTTCTCGTCCAGGTACATTTTGCCGCTTTCGATGCGGCTCATGTCCAGCACGTCGTTGATGAGGCTCAGGAGGTGGTTGCCGGAGGTCATGATCTTTTTTAAGTACTCCTCCACCTGCTCCCGGTTGTCGATGTGGGTGGAGGCCAGGGCGGTAAAGCCGATGATGGCGTTCATGGGGGTCCGGATGTCGTGGGACATGTTGGAGAGGAAGACGCTCTTGGCCTTGCTGGCCCGGTTGGCCT